>CALGIV010000168.1 GCA_937914785.1 uncultured Eubacteriaceae bacterium
ACAAGGATTACTTTGGCGCGGCGGAAGGCAGCGCGACATTGACGGTTCGCAAAGCGACGATTACAGTAACACCTGAAAAGGCACTGTATGAAAAAGCTGTCGGTGAAGCAGATCCGGTGTTCAACTACACATTAAGTGACGCAGTGATCGGTGAAGAAGCTAAAGTGACCGGTGCCTTGAGCCGGGTCAACCCAACAGTCGATGCGGTGGGTGAATACGCGCTTACGCTGGGGGATCTTGAGCCGGCGGATAATGGTAAGTTTAAAGCAGATAACTATGAATTAGTGTTGGGCGGCAGCAGTAAGCTGATCGTCAAGAATGCGCAAACGGTGCTGGAAAGCTTGGTCGAAGCAGATGCAGACAGCTTGAATAAAGTTTATGATGGTATGATACATCAGCTTACAGTAGATGCGCCGAGTGGTGCGACAATTACATACAAAACAGAATCAGCAGGCAATTATGACGTGGAAGCGCCCGGTCTGAAAGACGTCGGAAGCTTGACGGTCTATTATGAAGTGACACACAAGGATTACTTTGGCGCGGCGGAAGGCAGCGCGACATTGACGGTTCGCAAAGCAAGGATTGTGGCAACACCTACACAAGGAGTGTACGAAAAAACGGTAGAAGAAGCGGACCCGGTATTTAATTACACACTGAGTGGTGAGGCGGCTGATGAAAAGGCAGTATCAGCAGGCGCGTTGAGCCGGGTCAATCCAACGGTCAATGCGGTGGGTGAATACGCGCTTACGCTGGGTGATCTTAATCTGACAAGCAACGGCATATTCAAGGCGGATAATTACGAGTTGGTATTGAATAGCAGCAGTAAATTGGTCATCAAGGATACACAGCCGACTGATCCGACTGACCCGGATGACGATCCAACGGACCCGGTTGTTCCGCCGAATCCGGCGCAGCCAACGGAACCGCCTCAGTCAACGCCGGTTGAGCCGGTCGCACCGGCGGGCCCGGAAGTAGCTATGGTTGAAGATACTGTTGAAGGGGATGAAATACCTGTGGTGAACAATGTGATCGATAATACGCGAAATGAGGCGGAACCAGAACCATCACAACAGACGCTCACAATAGGGAATACGGAAATACCGCTCTTTGGCGGCAGTGATTTTGGCAATTGGTCATTGTTCAATGTAATAATGAGTATTATTATGACGATTGTTCCTTTGCTGATTTTACTGAAAAGAAGGAAGAAGGATGAGCCGGAAAGATGGAATAAACTCGTGTTGTTTGTATCGACAGTATTCGGCCTGATCGTTCTGTGCATCGTCCTCATAGCTTCAAAGTTTAGTGCAACGATGGTATTGTTTAATAAGTGGTCCTGGCTTGTGGCTGCAGCGGCAGTGGTTGTAGCCGGCCTGATGATCTTTGCAAAAAGAAGCAGTGAGGCGAAAAGTGGCGAGGAACAATACGTTTAATCGGAAAATCTTTTAAACTATGAGTTGAATATAAAATAACACCGGCAATGTGGCCGGTGTTATTTTTATTGCTTTATGATTGGCGAATATGATTTTTAACATCGTTTAACGATAAATCATTTTCACGTGCAATGCGCGCAAGGTCCTCGTATTCCAGTTTTGTTTTTTCTACTCCGTGACCGGAAGCTTCTTTGTAGCGTACAGGGCCGAACGATGTATCTTTAATACCTTCCGTGCGGTTGAGTGTGTAGCGCCGGCTGATATGTTCGCGGAGGCCGAGCGTGGTCGTGTGCTGAAAGATCAGCGATACCATCTCGTCGGTTGTCTCACGCGTACACATGCAGGTAAGCAGTGTTCCCGGGCGGCTTTTTTTCATACCGATGGCGGAAGTGTAGACATCCAGCGCGCCTTTTTCCATCAAGAGCTGTGTGGCAAACGCGATGGCTTCTGCCGTCATATCGTCGATGTTGCAGCTCAATTCGACGACTTCGCTGTCGGTGTCTGCGGTTTGGCCGAGCAGGACGCGAACGCAGTTGGCAGCCGGAAAATCTTTTTTACCCATACCATAGCCAACGGCAGATACTTTTAAGACAGGCAGTGCGCCGAAGGAAGAGACGAAGTGTTTTAAAAGTGCGGCACCGGTCGGCGTGCAAAGCTCGCCGCGAATGGCTCCGCTGTAGATAGGAATATCTTTTAAGATAAAGGCCGTTGCGGGCGCAGGCACCGGCAGGATGCCGTGTGCGCAGCGAACCTGTCCAAAGCCGACGTTGATTGGGGACGCGAGTATTTGCGCGGGGGCTAATTCTTCAAGGAGCATACAGACGCCGACAATGTCGGCTACGGCGTCCATACTGCCGACTTCGTGGAAGTGTATCTGGTCGACGGGGGCGTTGTGCGCAGCGCTTTCGGCTTCGGCGATCAGCTTGTAGACTGCGATTGCGTCACTTTTAACCTTATCGGGAAGCTTGAGTGCGTGAATCATCGCCGTAATCTCCTGAAGGCCGTGATGATGGTGATGGCCTTCGTGATGTGTATGAGGACTGTTATGATGATTGGGATGATGGTGTGTGTGACTGTGTGCGTCGCTGTGGCTATGAGGGTGCTCAGGATGTTGATCGTGATGGTGCCCATTGTATGCGTGTTCGTGGGGCGCTTCGCCATCGACATCAATACTTTCTTCTTCCTGCCCGTCTATGCAAACGCGGACGTGTGTGCCGGCAATGCCGCATTTGCTGGCGGGGTGCGCCGTGATCGCAACATGCGGGATGCCAAGGCCGTTGAGCCGGCTGAGGAAGTCTTCTTTGTCTGGATGCAGTTCCAGCAGTGCGGCGAGCAGCATATCGCCCGCAGCGCCCATATTCAATTCAAAATAGAGTGTCTTCATCGTGCTACCTCCTGTGATTGATCATACTGGCCAGATAACCTGCGCCGAAGCCGTTGTCGATGTTGACGACACTGACCCCGCTGGCGCAGGAGTTCAACATCGACAACAGGGCGGATAATCCTTTAAGTGAGGCACCGTAACCGACGCTGGTTGGTACGCCGATAACGGGGCAGTCTGCAAGTCCGCCGATGACGCTGGCCAGCGCGCCCTCCATACCGGCGATTGCAATGATCACGTTGGCCGACATAATGTCGTCTGTATGGTGCAGCAGGCGGTGCAGGCCGGCAACGCCGACGTCGTACAGCCTTAGCACTGCATTGCCCAGAGCTTCGGCCGTCAGCGCGGCTTCTTCCGCAACGGGCATATCGCTCGTGCCGCCCGTTGCGACGACGATCGTGCCGATACCGTCTTTTTCGGGCATATGACCAATAATGCCGACGCGCGCCAACGCTTCATAGCGCATCGGATGAACTTTTTCGACGATCTCGGCAGTCTCAGGCAGCAGGCGCGTGATCAGCATTGTAGCTTGGCCGTGTGCTTTCATCGCGTCGATGATGCCGATAATCTGTTCAGGCGTTTTACCGGCGCCGTAGACAACCTCGGCGACGCCCTGACGCAGTGCGCGGTGGTGGTCGAGCTTGGCGTAACCCAAATCTTCAAAGGGCTGCATCTTCAGTTTCAATACGGCGCTCTGCGGAGACAGGGTGCCTTGAGCCACTTCTTCCAATAATTGTAAAATTTCTTCTTTTTTATTCATTACAACCTCCTTTTAGCGCGCCTTTAAATCCAGTGTCACGACGGGGAAATGGCTGTTCAGTGCAGCGAGTATCTGCGCTTTGTGTTCAAATGCTTTCGCCATTTGCGCCTCTTTTATTTGTAAGCGCGCTTCATCGCCGAAGAGGCGGACGCGGAAGTCGGCAAACCCCAGCTTCATGAGGGCATCTTCAGCTTTTTCAATTTTTATCAGTGCGGCAGCCTCGATCGACATACCGGTTTTAATTCGGGTAGCCAGACAGGCATAAGCCGGTTTGTCCCACGTGAACAGTCCCGCTTCTTTTGAAAGCTGCCGTACTTTGCCTTTTGTGATGTTGGCTTCCCGCAGCGGTGAGCGCACGGCAAGTTCGTCCAGCGCGCGCATACCGGGGCGGTCGTCTGCGTCGTCGGAAGCATTTGTGCCGTCGATGAGTATGCGGCAGCCGTCTGCTTTAGCGCGTTTTTTGATCAGGTTAAACAGTGTATGTTTGCAGTAATAACAGCGGTCGGCCGGATTCGTTCTAACTGTCTCTACGCTTAAAATATCGGCTTGAATTATTGTGATTTCAACGTCCAGCTCACGTCCGAGTCGAAGGGCGTCTTCCAGCTCAAACTGGGGCTGAAAAGCCGTTTTCACATAGTAGGGCTTTACATCAGCGCCGTGCTTTAGTGCGGCGTATAACAGATAAGCAGAGTCGACGCCGCCGGAAAAAGCCAGCGCTACGGTCGGATATTCTTTAAAAAAGGTATTCAGTTCCATTTCTTCACCTCTGATCGAGCGTTACGGTTCTCGTCGTGAGCCGTTGAATCAGTTCCATCGTATGGCTGACTGCCAGCAGGCCGATATGGCGCATTTCAAGTTCTTTTAAGAGGAAATCCCAGATTTGTGCCTGAGTGATCAGGTCGAGCATCGTGCTGATTTCATCGGCCAGCAGAAACACCGTCTGCTCGCCTAATGCGCGTGCGATGCAGAACCGCTGGAGTTCTCCGCCGGATAGTTCGGCAGGGTAGCGCGTCAGCCAGTCGTCTTCAATACCCAGTCCATCGAGGATACGGCGGGGGAGGAGTCCAGCTTCTTTTAAGGAAACGGCCAGCTTCAGCCGTGGATTCAGCACCGTCTCGGGATGCTGGAAAATCATTTGAACGGGACAGTAGCCCTTGTAGTCCTGGATGGGCCGTCCGTCCAGCAGTACGCTTCCGCTGTCGGCGTTTTCGTATCCTGCAAGAATCTTTAACAGTGTCGTCTTGCCATAGCCGCTCGGTGCGACGAGGCCGACGCGTTCATCGCGCTGAAGGCGGATATTGAATTGACTTAGAATCTGCGCGGAGCCGATATGGTAGCGGAAGGAAATGTCATTTGCTTCAAGTATCATAATGTTCCTTTCGGATGCATCGCACGTATCCGCCGCGTAAGGGCTGATAAGGGATCGATTGGCGGCATAAGTCAGATGCGTCTTTGCAGCGCGGGGCGTAGATGCACCCTTCGGGGTTTATATGTGCGGCAGGCTGTCTGCCGTCTTCGGCTGAAAACCTGTTTTGCGGCATTGCCTGCCATAAGGCGCGCGTGTATGGATGGCGCAGCGTTTCGACTTGGTCAAAGTCGCGGGCAAGCGCCTCTTCAATTGTGTAGCCCGCATAAAAGACGACGATGCGGTCGCAGGTCTGGCGTGCGAGTTCAAGGTCATGCGTGATCAGCAGCACACCGGCGTCTTTTTCCGCCATTTCGCGGAAGTGTCCGAGTACGCGCCGGGCAGCTTGAATGTGCAGCCCCGGCGTCGGCTCATCTGCGATGACGAGTCGCGGTTCGCTATAGACGGCGGATGAGATCAACACCCGGCGAGCCATACCGCCGGACAGCTCAAAAGGGTAGCGCTCAGCCGTCTTTTCATCGAGCCCATAGCGCGAGAGGATGGAAAGCGTCTTTTGATGGGCTGCTTTACCGCGTTGCCCATTGTGGATTTGCCTTCCGGCTTTCATCAGCGGGTCGAGGTAAGTAATGCCCTGTGGTACGAGGACGATCTCTTTGCCGCGCAACGTTTCAACGCGCTTTTTGTCAAGCGGTTTGTCGTCGTAATACAGCCGACCCGCCATCGAGGCATTATAGGGTAGTATACCAAGGATGGCGTGGGCAAGCAAGCTCTTTCCCGAGCCGCTGGAACCGACGATGGCCACCATTTCGCCTGGGTTGATGGATAAATCCAACGCGCGTACGACGATAAGCGCAGTCTGTTGAAAGGCCTTTGTGTATTGCCGGAAAGAAATGGATAAGTTTTCTACTTTCAGTAATGGCATAACGTCTCCTTAAAGGTGTGCACTCGCGGGATTATTCAGCTTGACGAGCGCTTTGCCCGCAAGGTTGAATAGCAGCACAGTGATGATCAGCATCAGTCCGGGCAGCGCGGCAAGCCACCAGTAGCCCATCGTGAGATAGCGCATCGATTCCGCGAGGATGATGCCGATGGCGGGTTGCTCGGGCGAGAGGCCAAAGCCAAGAAAGGTAATACTGGCTTCGTGCAGGATTGCGTGCGGAAACAGCAATACAAAGCCGATCATCAGCTGCGGCATCAGGTGCGGCAGCATATGGCGCTGAACGATAAGCGCTTTACGCACGCCGAGCTTTTCTGCGACGCGGATATAGCCGCTGTGTTGCAGCTGCATCACTTCGGAACGAATGATGCGCGCAAGCGACATCCAGTGGCTGAGCGTGATGCCGATCAGCACGCCCATAAAGCCCTTGCCGACGGCAAAAGAGATCAGGATGAGCAATAAGATGTGCGGGATGCCCATCGTCAGGTCGATCAGCCACGAAATGGTGGCATCCACACCTTTGCCGAGCGTTGCGGCAGCCGTGCCCAAAAGAAAAGCGATGAGCGTGCTGATCAGGGCGGTCAGCAGGCCGATGCGGATGCTGAGCGACAGCCCGCTGATCGTGCGCGCAAACATATCGCGCCCCATAAAATCCGTGCCAAAAAGATGGGTTCGGTCGGGTGGCAGATTCTTTTGTGTGAAGTCGGTTAATGTAGCGCGTTCTTCAAGCATTGCGCCGGCAATGGTGATGGCCGATAGAAAGATAATAGCGAATAATAACAGCAATAAAGTGCGTCTTCGGCGGTTCATCATCGCTTTACTCCTTTGCGCATACGCGGGTCGATAACGCCGTAGAGCACGTTGGCTGTAAAGTTGCCGGCAAAGACGATGGCGGCGCTGATGATGGTAATAGCCAGCAGCAACGGTACATCGCTGCCAAGGCCGGCGGTTACGGCGGCTTGGCCGAGGCCGGGGTAAGAAAACACCTGCTCGACTAAAATGCTGCCGCCGAAAATTTCGCTGATGGAAGCAAATTGCAAAGTAATGGCGGGCAGCAGTATGTTGCGGATGCCGTGGCGGCGTACGATACGGCCTGTTTTATCGCCGCGGGCCTTGGCGAACAGGACGTAATCGCTGTTCATAACATCGATAAGCTTTTCGCGCGTGTGCAGGCAGATGTTGGCAATGCCTGTAATGCTTAGTGTCAGTGCCGGCAGGATGGCGTGGCGCAGCCTGTCTAAAAAAGTAACATCGGCGGCTTCAACGCCGATGGGCACGCTTAAGCCGATCGGTACCCATTTCAGCCAGACGGCAAAGATCAACAGCAGAATTAAGGCGAGCCAGAATACCGGTGTGCTCGAAATTGTCAAACAATAGCCCTGAATCAGCTTGTCGGCAAGGCTGCCCTTCCTTGCGCCTGCGATAATGCCGAGCAGGAAGCCCAAAATGCCGGAAAGCAGCCAGGCCAGCGTCATTAGAAGCAGGGAGTTTTTCAACCGTTCGCCGATGATGGCCGAGACGTTCTGACGATACAGCAGTGAGACGCCCATATCGCCGCGGATAAAGTCTTTGGCCCACGCGACAAATCGCGTGACCGGCGGCTGGCCTACGCCCCAGTATTCTTCAAGTTTGGCAATTTGCTCCGCACTTAAGGAGCCCAGCGCCGTCTGGCCGACATTGGCGCTTAACGGGTCGATGGGAGAGATGGAGATGAGGGCAAATGTCACGATGGCGACGCACAGCAGTAAAAGCACCATACGCAGCAGGTTTTTTGTGATAAAACCGATCAGGTGTTTCATTTGTTACGGGTATATACCTATTACCTTTCTATGTATCGGAGCCATTCATTCGGCCCAGGTCCATTGGTCTACGTTATTTACAATCGTCCAGCCGTGGCCGTGCGGGTGAATCTTCTGCTCGGCTACGACCAAGTCTTCGCGTACGAAATACAGGTGGTCGATATTGACAAGCCATACCCAGGCGGTATCGTCGATGATACCTTCTGATTGCGCTTTTTGCCACAATATATAGGATTCTTCGAGCTTACCGCTGCTGAGCGCCTGGTCCATATAAGCATCGACGGCTTCATTGGCATAAGGGGAGTAGAGCGCATAACCATCTTCTGTTGTATGATAAATATTATAAAGCTCCATCGGCGTATGGGCGCCCCAGCCCCACAGCATCACGTCGCACTGCGCGCGTTCGTAAGCGACGTCCCAGCCGACACCTTCAACTGCTGCGTCGATGCCGAGCAGAGCCAGTTGATTCTTAAGTTCTGCTGCGAGTGCCTGACGCACGGAGTCGCTTGCCGGATAGAGGATATTGATTTCAGCGCGCAGCCCGTCTTTGGCGCGGATACCGTCCTCACCGGGCAGCCATCCGCCATCTTCAAGAATCTGCACAGCACGACCAAAATCGTAGCTTACAACGGCATCGTCGTTAAACCACGGCATTTTATCACACACGCTGTAAGCCGGTGTGCCATAGCCGCCGAGCACGTGCCCGATCAGCGCGTCGCGGTCGAGGCCGATGTTGATCGCCTGCCGGAGGGCTTTATCGCTCGTAACGTCGTTGCCTTTCTTGCCGTCATAGGAAATAGCCGGCAGGTTTATCCCGCGATTGTCGACGGACTTACAAGAGAGGAGCTGATAGCCGTCGACATCCTGTGCCGCATAAGAAGCTGCGGTATAAGCCAGGTCAGCCTGACCGGACCGGACAGCCGTAAAGGCGGCGTCTTCATCCATAAACAGGATGGTGACTTTCTCGATCTTTGGCGCTTCGCCGTAGTAGTTTTCATTCGCTTCCAGGATGACCTGCTGTCCTTTGTCCCATTGTTTGAGCTGATAGCGGCCGGAACCGATAGGGTTTTGACCGTAGGCCTCATCGTAGGCGTGTTGCGGTACAATACCGACGATCGACATCGTATACGGCCAGATGGCATACGGCCGGTTCATATGGAACAACACAGTCGTCTCATCCGTCGCCTCAGCATAGTCAAACATCGTAAAGTCATTGACCGTACTCTTTTCTTTGACCGTGTTATAAGTAAATGCGACATCTTCGGTCGTCAGTGCTTTGCCGTCGGTGAAGAAAACGTCGTCGCGGATCTGCACTTGCCAAAGGAGGCCATCTTCGCTGACGGCAACCTCGGTCGCAAGGTCATTTTCAATCGTCAGGTCGGCTGCCGTGACGGTTAAAGTGCTTTGCAGCAATGGTTCGTGTACGTGTTCGCCGGCACCCCAGCCATAGGCAGGATCAAAGCCGGCTTCCGGCTCCGAAGTTTTACCCATAACGATGACGACGGAATTGTCCTTACGGCCTGCAGAAGTTGAATTGTTTGAACACGCACTCATCGACAGGGATAAAATTATAAGAAATACAGATACTATAGCGACACTTCTTTTTTT
>CALGIV010000169.1 GCA_937914785.1 uncultured Eubacteriaceae bacterium
TGAGCAAATGAAACAGCGGATCCTCGCCGGCGATAAGAGCAAAAACCGCAACCGTCAGTAAATAGAATACGGGAATTCGCAACGTGATGACTTTGCGGATGAGCAGATAGATGCCGCCTATCAAAAGCGCCAGCGCACTGATCTCACCGATGGAGCCGTACATCTTGCCGAGAAACATATCCAGATAAGACGGCATTCCCGTCGAAATTCCTTCGGCAAGCAACGAAAGCGGCGTCGCCGATGTGACGGCGTCCGCAGCCGGAATAAATGCCGCGCCGGTCATACGCGCGCTGAAACAGGCCAGCAAAAATGCCCGCGCGCAAAGCGCCGGATTGACAATATTGTTGCCGATGCCGCCAAACGCCACTTTGACGATGGCAATGGCGAAGACGGAACCGATCACACACATCCACCACGGCGCGCTTACCGGCAGGTTAAATGCCAGCAAAACACCTGTTACCGCGGCGGAAAAGTCTTTGATCGAATTCGTCTTTTTCTTCATCAATTTGACAAAGATCCATTCCGTCATAACACAAGAGAAGACGCATACTGCCGTAACGTACAAGCTGCGCCATCCAAGAAAAATGACCGCCGCGATCAACGCGGGGATCAGTGCTATTAAAACGTCGCGCATAATGCCACGTATCGTGATATCTTCACGAATATGCGGCGCCGGCGACACGAGATACATTTTGTCTTCATCCATTGCTTTGGCTCCCTCTTGCTAAAATGTTTATCATGCTATTTTAAAACGCGTATAAAACGAAATCAACTCTTTTAAAAACTTTAACCGGTTTTTCTTGCACGCTTCTTCGTCTTGATCTGCTGACGCGCCATTCTGATATTCGACGTCAGGGGCCGCTTTGCCGGACAGACATAAGCACAGGTGCCACATTCGATACATTCCATAACCTGATGCTTTTCCGCCTTTTCATATTCTTCATACAAGGCAAATTCCGACAGCATCGACGGCATTAAGCGTACCGGACAATGGTCTACACATTTGCCGCATCGGATGCAGTCGCGAATCGTCGTAATGTCGATCTCCTTATCCGTTAAGAACAGCAGGCCGATGTTGCCTTTTAAAACCGGAATATGCGTCGAAAAATGAGAAATCCCCATCATTGGACCGTCTATGACAAACTTACGCGCATTTTCGTTGACGCCGCCGCACTGCTGAATGATGTGGTCCACCGTCGTGCCGATCTTGGCGTATATCATCTTTGGCTGTGCGATGCCGCGCCCGCTTACCGTATAAATTTTTTCAATCAGCGGCATACCGTCCATCACGGCGCGCTTTAACGCCACGGCCGTCGAAACGTTCATCACGACACAGCCGGTATCGATCGAGCGCATACCGGAGGGAGATTCAAATTTGGCAATGGATGTAATAATATTCTTTTTATACCCGTGTGGATATTTCGTATCCAGAGAATAAATATCGATGCGGTAGTCTTCCGAAAGTCTTTTCGATGCCTGTGCGATTCGCTCGATTGCCAACGGCTTATTATCCTCAATGCCAATGATCGCATGGCTGACATTCAGTACGTACATCACGATTTCAAGGCCTTTGATGATCTCATCTGCATTCGACTTCATCGCCGCGTCATCGCTCGTTAAATACGCCTCACATTCCGCACCGTTTAAAATTAAATATTCCACCTGTTTATCTTCCGGGATCGTCAGCTTCGCATGCAGCGGATAAGCCGCGCCGCCCTTGCCGATTACACCGGCTTCCCGAATGATATCGATAATTTCCTGTCTCGTTAAATCCTGGTAGCTTTTACGCGGCTGAATGCTCTCGTGCAGGGTTTCCTGCATATCATTTTTGATCACGATGCTCTTAACCATCTGGCCGTTCGGATGCAGCCGCTCTTCAATCGCAACAACTTCGCCGGAGATGGGCGCATGAATGGGCACGGAAACAAACGCATCCGCATCGGCCACTTTCTGCCCCTTCTTCACTTTATCGCCGATTGCAACGATCGGCTCACACGGCGCACCGGCGTTCATCACCATCGGCAAAATCACTTCCGGCGGCAATGCACAATTCTCGATATCCAAATACGCGGTCAATTCTTTATTGTATTGAATATGGGCACCGCCTCGAAATCTCGACTTCTTAATCTGCATATTGAAAACTCCCATGACTTTTTGTTAATTTTATCACAAATTCATAAAAAATCAAGATGTTTACGATATTTTTTTAACAATTCGATCGAAATTATCATTTTTTTAACAACTTGTAAATTTGACAGGCAGGTTCAATAAACATCTACCGATAAAATTACAAAACCCCTGCGTACATAAAAGCACGCAGGGGTTTCGATATGCGGTTGTCAGATCAATTACTTTTTGTAATCAATTTGTGGTTTTTGCTCATATTTTGTATGCAGGATTTCGTGCGCCTTGTGGCTGTTCGGCTCACCCAGATACTCTTTATACAATTTTTGTACAGACGGGTTCTCGTGAGACTTTCTGAACTTGAGTACATCTGCGTCTTCATGGTAAAGTGCCTTCGCTCTTTCCACACGGATGTCATGCGTCATCTTTTCCTGAGCGTTTACGATCGGTTGTCCGCCGCCGTTTACACAGCCGCCCGGACACGCCATCAGCTCAATGAAATGATAATCGTTCAACTCGCCCGCTCTTAATTTATCCATCACTGTTCTGATGTTGGAACCACCGTGAGCTACCATCACATTCAGTGTCAAATCACCTGCTTTAATCGCTGCAGATTTAACGCCTTCAACACCGCGAACCGCTTCGTAATCGATGTTTTCAGCTTCTTTGCCCGTGATCACTTCAACAGCCGTTCTCGCCGCAGCTTCCATAACGCCACCTGTTGCACCGAAGATCGTGCCGGCACCGGTATAGTCGCCGTAGTATTCGTCGAAGTTTTCATCCGGCAGCGTGTTAAAGTCAATACCGGCTTCGTTGATCATACGGGCCAGCTCGCGCACTGTAATGGAAACATCGGTTTCCTGAACGCCTTTGACTTTCATTTCCGGTCTTTGTACTTCATATTTCTTTGCCGTACAAGGCATCACGCTGACGACAAAAATGTCGTTAATATCGATACCGTTAGACTCGGCATAGTGTGTTTTCAATACTGCACCCATCATTTCCTGCGGAGATTTGCAGGAAGAAAGGTGTGCAAGAAGGTCGGGATAATACATTTCACAGTATTTAATCCAGCCGGGTGAACAGCTCGTAATCATCGGCAGTTTGCCGCCTTCGGTTACTCTGCCAATCAACTCCGTGCCTTCTTCCATAATCGTCAAGTCGGCCGCAAAGTTCGTATCAAACACTTTGTCAAAGCCCAAACGGCGCAGCGCTGCTGCGAGTTTACCGCTTACCAGAGAGCCGCGCTCCAAGCCGAAAGCTTCGCCAAGGCCCGCTCTTACAGATGGTGCAGCGTGCACGACGACATGTTTGTTCGGATCTGCAATCGCAGCCCATACTTTTTCCGTATCATCTTTTTCTTTTAACGCGCCAACCGGGCAGTTGATGATACACTGTCCGCAATTGATACAGTTGCTGTCAGCCAGCGGAAGGCCAAAGGCCGGTGCAATTTCTTTGCTGAATCCGCGCTGTGTCGCACCAAGTGCGCCGAGACCCTGTACGTCTTTGCACACAGATACGCAACGGTTACAAAGGATACACTTGCTCGGATCACGCACGACAGACGGGCTCACATCGTCAATCACATATTTTTCTTCCTGCATCGCCGGGAAGCGAATGTCACGAACATTCAAATCTTCTGCGGTCTGCTGCAATTCGCAAACGCCGCTGCGTTCGCAAGTCGTACACTCTCTGTTATGGTTGGATAAAATCAGCTCCAACGTTACTTTTCTCGCTTCCCGAACCTTCGGGGAGTTCGTAAAGATTTCCATCCCTTCAGAGCAAGGGAATACACACGCGGCAACCAACGCTCTCTGACCCGTTACTTCGCAAAGACACATGCGGCATGCGCCGATGACATTGACGTCTTTTAAATAGCAAAGCGTCGGGATATGAACATTGATTGATTTCGCCGCTTCAAGTATGCTGATGCCAGCCGGCACGCTTACTTCCTGGCCATTAATCTTTATGTTTATATTACTCATAATCAAATCATCCTCATTATCCAATTTTTTTTGTCAGGCAGCTGAATGCTTAAGCTCTGCTGATCGCGTCGAACTTACAAACGAGTTCACACTGACCGCACTTGATACATTCTTTCTGATCAATTTCAAACGGGCTGCGTACTTCGCCGACGATCGCATCGACCGGGCACTTTCTCGCACAAAGCGAGCATCCCGTACATTTTTCCTTATCGATCTTGTATTGCATCAAGTTCTTGCATACACCGGCCGGACATCTTTGTTCTTTGATATGCGCTTCGTATTCATCTCTGAAATAACGAATCGTTGACAGAACCGGATTGGCTGCCGTCTGACCCAGTGCACACAGGGAAGCGGACTTAATCGCAGAAGCCAGTTCTTCAAGCTTTTCGATGTCGCCTTCTTCGCCCTTACCGTCACAAATCTTTTCGAGAATTTCCAGCATTCTCTTTGTGCCGATCCGGCAGGGTGAACACTTACCACAAGACTCATCTACGATAAAGTCCATAAAGAAGCGCGCAACGTCTACCATGCAGTTGTCTTCGTCCAGAACGATAAGACCACCGGAACCCATCATCGAGCCGACAGATGCCAGAGAACCGAAGTCGATCGGCGTATCAAGGTTTTGTTCCGGAATACAGCCGCCGGACGGACCGCCCGTCTGCGCCGCTTTAAATTTCTTGTTGTTCGGAATACCGCCGCCGATTTCAAAAATGATTTCGCGCAGCGTAATGCCCATCGGTACCTCAACGAGACCGGTGTTCACAATTTTTCCACCTACGGCAAATACTTTCGTACCGGAAGTATCTTCTGTACCAATCTTTGCAAACCATTCCGCGCCTTCGCGAATGATCTTCGGAATATTGGCATAGGTTTCAACATTATTTAATACAGTCGGCTTGCCAAACGCACCAGCGTTTGCCGGGAACGGCGGACGCGGACGCGGCTCACCGCGCTTACCTTCTACAGAATTCAACAGTGCCGTCTCTTCACCGCATACAAATGCGCCGGCACCCAAGCGTACATTGAGTTTGAAATTAAAGCCCGTGCCCATAATATTATCGCCGAGCAGACCATAGTCTTCCGCCTGCTGAATGGCAAGCACCAAACGTTTTACAGCGATGGGGTATTCTGCACGAACGTAGACATAGCCTTCATCTGCACCGATCGCGTACGCGGCAATTGCCATCGCTTCGATGATAACGTGCGGGTCCCCTTCCAGTACGGAACGGTCCATAAATGCACCCGGGTCCCCTTCGTCGGCATTACACAGTACATACTTCTTATCTGCCTGCGCAGCTTTTGCGAACATCCATTTTCTTCCTGTTGGGAAACCTGCACCACCGCGGCCACGAAGCCCTGAGTTCAGTATTTCATTACAAACGTCATCCTGGCTCATTTCCGTCAGCACTTTGTGCAATGCTTTATATCCATCAAGCGCCAGATATTCGTCAATCTCTTCCGGGTCAACCAATCCACAGTTATACAATGCATTACGGTTTTGCTTTTTATAGAATTCAAGTTGATTCAATCCGTCATTCGGATTATCTTTGATTTCATCCAAAACCAGCCTGTCTACAATTTTACCACCCATTACGTGCTGTTCTACGATGTCTTTGAAGTCGTCGGGCATTACGTGAGCATAGAACGTGCCTTCGGGATAAATGATGACGATCGGGCCCTTTTGACAAAGGCCGAAACATCCTGTCTGGATAACGTCAACTTTATTTTCCAGGCCTTTTGCTTTTAATTCTTTCTTTAAATTATCAATTAAGATGTGCGAGCTGGAAGAGTGACAACCCGTACCGCCACATACCATAATCTGCTTCTGGCTCTCCGTTTTTGCTTCAAGCCCAATGCGCAGACCGATTCGATCCAGCTTATTTTTTCCAATCTGTTGTAGTTCTTCAAATGTTTTTTTCAATTTCTGCACCTCACTCCAATTAGTATTTCGCAATGATATCCGGTGCCATATCCGGAGTCAATGCGCCATATACGTCCTCATTAATCATCATTACCGGTGCAAGACCGCAAGCGCCCAGACAACGCGTCGCGTCGACTGTAAACTTCATATCCGGCGTTGTGCCGCCAACTTCGACGTTAAGTTCACGACAAAAACGGTCGACAATATTTTGCGCGCCACGGACGTAACATGCCGTACCCAGGCAAATGCCGACCCTGTATTTACCCTTACGTACAAGCGTAAACTGCGTATAAAATGTTACAATGCCAAATATCTCAGACAAAGAAACACCCAGTTCTTCTGCAATGGTTTTTTGCAATTCGATCGGCAAGTAACCATAGACCTCCTGAGCTTCTTGAAGGATGGGCATTGCGCATCCAGGGGCGCCTTTGTGTTTTGCAATGATCTCTTTAAGCGGGGTTAAATTATCAATGCTTACAAAATCATCCATGTTTTATTAAACCTCCTGTTTTGATATGAATATATTTTGTAATGCTAAAACACCGCCAACTATGTATAACGATACAACCGCATTTCCGCTCAGAAAAGTTAGTTTCCACTTCTCCTTTATTCATTGACAGTATTTTAACATATCGCAACAATCTACATTATACAGGAGCCCATATGAATATGCAAGAGAAAATTTTTCTCAATTTTTTGCTTTACTTTTCATATTTTTGGCAGTAAAATCGAAGTCTCATAAATGAATAAAAAAATGGGAAATATTGGATATTTATAAAATTAATAAAAATAAAAATTATTTTTATTTTTCGTTTTTAAAATTCATAATATCTTCGTCAATTTCGGTAAATAAAACCGGCCTTTTTTCACTGTTCGATAAATGCGCGCCCAAAATGACATTCAGCGCGTCTTTCGCCTCTTCAACCGTAATCATCGGCTGGCGGCCTTCTTCAAGCCGAGTGATAAAATCTCGGTACAGCTCCCTGTGAGTACCCATATCACAGCGCTCGGGCGCTTCTACGCCTTCAATCTCCCACCGCAGAACGTGCTGCATCAGCGGTCCGCCGAGCGCGACAAAGCCCTTTTCGGCAATGATGGTTATCGAATCTTCAAATGTATGTTCATACACACACACCGTAGCTTCAACCAAACCGATCGCACCGCTTTGAAAGCGCAGATTCAACAGCGCGTAATCTTCTGTCTCAATCGGCCTGATAAACGTAGCGGTATTTGCATAAATACTCTCTACCTGCTCCCCCATCAGCCACAGGAGCAAATCGACGGAATGAATCCCTTGATTCAATAACGTCCCGCCGTCTTTTTCCCATGTCCCGCGCCAGGGCGCAGAAGTATAATACGCTTCACTGCGGTTGCGCAGCACGCGCACGGCAATACTCGCGATTTTACCCAACTGTCCGTTTGCAATCAATTCTTTTAACAACAAAAAAGGTTCTGCATAACGCAGTTGCGTGCAGACCGTAATTTCCCCTTCGCTTGCGCGCGCAGCGGCACAAACGCGCTCGGCGTCTTGCGTCGACAACGCGAGGGGCTTTTCCAAAATGACATTTTTATGATGTTTTAAACACTTAACAGCATACTGCGCATGCAGCCCGTTGATCGTCGTGATGGCAATAATATCCACATCACCCTGCGCAAGCAACGCCTCAAAGCAATCGTATAAGCCGATCTCTTCTTCCTGAGCGACAAGATCCTGATAATCGTCGACGATACGCTGTGCACTTTGCAGGTTAATATCACACACCGCTTTTAAATACGCGATATCTTTGTTATCCGCAATCGCCTGAATATGTTTCTTCGCAATCGCACCACACCCGACAAGGGCGATTGAATATCGTTTTTTCATCTATCTTACCGCACGCTTTTAATGATCCGGACAATTCTTTCAACTTTATCCAACCCCAGTTCCGGATAGATCGGGATCGAAAATACTTCTTCCGCCGCGCGTTCCGCAACGGGAAAGTCTCCGGGCTGATGGCCGAGGTGCCGATAAACACGCTGCAAGTGCAACGGGATCGGATAATAAATGCCGGCCGCAATATCGTTTTCCTTCAGCTTTACGACGATCTCATTGCGCCTGGCACTGCGCAACGTGTATTGGTGGAACACGTGCTTTATATGTTCCGGCACATACGGCGTCGTAACGGCGCTGTCGCCAAGAAGCTGACTATAGGCGCGCGCTACCTTGCGGCGCTGTTCATTCCAGCTTTCCAGATACTTCAATTTTACGCGCAAAATGGCCGCCTGCACTTCATCCAGCCGTGAATTGTATCCGACAAAATAATTATAGTATTTAACAGGGTTATAGACCGTATCCCCTTCCTGCACATCCATCGCGGACTGGTCATCCGGGTTCAACAGTTCATACGCTCTTTTTCCGGCATTGCCACTGCCATGCACTTTTAACGCCTCGCACATCAGCGCAATGCTGTCATCATCTGTGACGATCATGCCGCCGTC
>CALGIV010000170.1 GCA_937914785.1 uncultured Eubacteriaceae bacterium
CTTTCCCTACACGACGCTCTTCCGATCTGGTCGATTATCATTATTACCGAAAATTTGCGTTTGCCGGCGTCATTATTGCTATCGTGTTGTTATGCCTTTGCTTCGTGCCCGGTATTTTCGTGGAAGTAAACAACGCGAAACGCTGGATCAAGCTGGGGCCGCTGCCGCAGTTTCAGCCATCCGAAATTGCCAAACTGGCGGTCATTTTGTTCATGGCGCACAGCATCGATAAAAAGGGAAATGACATTACTTCTTTTGCCCGCGGAATTATCCCCTATCTGCTTTTGGCAGGCATTGTTGCCGGCCTGATCGTCATTGAGCCGAATCTTTCGACGGCAATTCTTATTGTTGCTATCATCGTCGGGATGATGTTTATCGGCGGTGTGAATTTAAAATATATGCTTGTTTTGGGTGTAGCGGTTATCGTGGGGGCCGTTGTGATGATGACGATTGTCGATTGGCGTATGGGCCGTGTGAATGCCTGGCTGGACCCCTGGGCGTATCGCTTGGACGAGGGGTGGCAGATACTGCAGTCGCTTATGGCGCTCGGTGCCGGCGGCATCTTCGGTCAGGGACTTGGCAACGGTAAGCAGAAGTTGCTGTTTATGCCCGAGGCGGAGAACGACTATATTTTAGCGCATATCGGCGAAGAGCTGGGCTTAATCGGCACGCTACTTGTGCTGTTGGCTTTTGTTTATTTGATGCTGCGCGGAATTCGCACGGCGATTAATGTGCAGGACCGCTTCGGCTCGCTGCTCGCAAGCGGGATTATGATTATGATCGGTATGCAGGTGATGATCAATGTCGGTGTTGTGACGAACACGATACCGTCTACGGGCATTCCGTTGCCGTTTTTAAGTTACGGCGGGACATCACTGGTGATCAATTTGGTGGCAATGGGTGTGTTGTTGAATATTTCAAAGCATGCCAATGCCCCTTGAGGAGCAAATGGATGAGGATTTTGATTGCGGCCGGCGTAACCGGCGGACATATCTATCCCGGTATTGCGATTGCAAACGAGATTAAGCGCCTTCACCCTGACGCCGTCGTCGAATTTGTCGGCATTCAGGGCTGTATGGAAGAGCGCATCGTTCCGCGCGAGGGATTTGGGTTGAATTATATCAAGTCTTCCGGATTTGAGACGTATTCGCTGAAACTGAAGATAAAAGCTTTTTTTGATACCTTCACCGGCGTGGTCGATGGGATGAAGATCATCAACCGCTTTAAACCGGATGTCGTCGTCGGTATGGGCAGTTTTATTACTGCGAATATGGTGTGGGCGGCTTCTTTGAAGCGGGTGCCATCTGTTGTGCACGAGCAAAATGAATATCCTGGGCGCGCGATTAAAGCGGTTGCAAATTATACCGATACGATTGCGGTCAGTTTTGAAGACACGCGCCGGTATTTTTCGCAAAAGCAACAGAAAAAAGTTGTTCTGACGGGAAATCCTGTCCGCAAGGAGTTCGAGGCTTATACGCGTGAAATCGCACGTAAAAGCTTAAAAATTGGGGAGCGCGAAAAATTGATCCTGTGTTTGGGTGGCAGTCTGGGCGCAAAATCGATCAACTTATCGGTAATCGGGATGGCGCGCATGCTTAAAGAGGAGAAAAGGGTAAAAATTATCTTAATATCCGGCACGGCGCAAAGTGAGCAGATTATGCAAAGTGCGCAGGCGGAGCAGCTTGAAAATATGACGGTATTGGCGTACAGCGATGAGATGCCGATGTTGTTGAATGCCGCGGATGTTGTGGTATGCCGCGGCGGCGCGACGACGTTGTTTGAAAATATTATGACGGCGACGCCGGGCGTGTACATACCGTATCCACACGCGGCAAACGATCATCAGCGAAAAAATATTGAATACATTACTTCGCGCGGCGGCGGCGTTATGCTGGATGATGCGCAGCTGAACGCGGAGAGTTTATATAAAGCAGTTACGGGGATTATTTTTGATGAAAAGCGACTTAAGGCAATGTCAGAAAATGCGAAAGGCGCAGCGCCGAGCGATGCGCTCAGCCGCCTTTACAACGAGATTGAAAAGTTACTATAATCGCATAAAAGGTGAATATGCACACTTTCCATCTCTGCTTAATAGTATGGTAGTGATTTGATTTTCGGAGGGTGTGTATGCTGAAATGTGTTGTGAATGGTTCAAATAAATTATATGGTGATGTGCGCGTACAGGGCTCGAAAAATGCTTCTTTGCCCATTTTAGCGGCAGCTATTTTGTGTGAAGGAGAGACGGTGATACATAATATTCCCGATATCACCGATATCGGCATTATGCTGAATTTATTGCGTGAATTGGGATGTAAGGTTACGGAAGAAGGAAAAAGCGTCATTATCAATTCGATGGAATTGAACTGTATGTATGTGCGCGATGAACTGGTAGCGCAAATGCGTTCTTCAATCATTATTTTAGGAGCACTTCTATCGCGCGGACAGGATGTTAAAATCAGCTATCCCGGCGGCTGTTCGATCGGACTGCGGCCGATTGATTTGCATTTAAAGGCGCTTAAAAAGCTGGGCGCAGATATCCGTGAGGAAAACGGCTATATCTTCTGTAAGGCTACGAGGCTGAAAGGGGCGGATATTTCGCTCGATTTCCCTTCTGTAGGCGCGACGGAGAATATTATCTTGGCTTCGGCTACCGCAGAGGGTACTTGTGTAATCCGCAATGCGGCAAAAGAGCCGGAAATCATCGATTTGCAGGGATATTTGAATGCCTGTGGCGCGCGGGTGAGCGGTGCGGGCACGGATACCGTTACGGTTACGGGCGTGCCGAAGCTGCGCTGTTCGGAATATACGATTATGGCCGACCGCATTGCAGCGGGCACTTATATGGCGGCTTGCCATATGACAGGCGGCGATGTGTTCCTGCGCGGTGTGACGCGCGAGGGCATCGGTGCGATCTATGATACGATGCTGGCTGCGGGTGCCGATATGCGTGAACAAAGAGATGGCCTGCGCATATCTTCAGATGGGCGCGTAAAGCCGATTGATAAGCTGACGACGATGCCTTACCCGGGCTTTCCGACAGATATGCAGCCACAGATCTCCACGATGCTCTGTGTAGCGGACGGAGTGAGTATTGTCAAGGAGACGATATTTGAAAACCGGTTTCGCCATATCGTACAGTTGTTGAAGATGGGTGCGGATATTACGACGGAAGGCAACACGGCCATTATTAAAGGCGTCAGTCATTTATATGGCGCAAGGGTTTATGCGGAGGATTTGCGTGCCGGTGCGGCGTTAATCATCGCAGCGCTGCGCGCAGAAGGCCAGAGTGAGATATACGGGGTGAATTATATTCTGCGCGGTTATGACGACATCGACGGTACGCTGCGCGCGCTTGGCGCAGATATAAAAATTGTTGAGAATATTAAAGAGGAGAGGGCATCGGTTTAGAGGCAAAGCCATGGCGGCATACACGACGTCAAAAAGAAAAAGAAAGAGGAAGCGTTCGGTTAAACTCAGAAGCATGATCTACATTTTACTGTTTGTGTTGATCGCTTCTTCTGGCGTCTATTTTTGTATGGAAAGTTCGAGCTTTGCAGTGGATAAAATTGAAGTGCAGGGCACGCGGTTTACCGATGACGAGACGATTATCAATGCTTCGGGCATTCTTTTGGGGGACAACCTGTTTAAGGTGAACCGCAAATCGGCGAAAACGAATCTCGAAAATTTGTATTATGTGCGGGAGGCGAAGATATCGCGCGTTTTGCCGTCAACGGTGCGCAT
The DNA here is from genome assembly GCA_937914785.1 of uncultured Eubacteriaceae bacterium. Lineage (GTDB taxonomy): Bacteria > Bacillota > Clostridia > Eubacteriales > UBA1433 > CALGIV01. The sequence continues at coordinate 3,742 of CALGIV010000170.1, forward strand.
TACGATTGTAGAGCGTGATCCGTTCTTAATATTAAATGATAATGCTTACTATTACTATTTAGATGAAGATTTGACAATCATTAAATATCAGGCTACACTGGAAATTTACGACGTGCCGCTGATCAGCAACGTCGTCGTAACAGTCGCAGAAATTGGACAAGTCATCGAGACGGATCAGATGTGGGTGATGAAGATGGTGGCGAATATGGCTGGTGTCTTAAGAGATGCCGAAGTGTTGGATAAGGTGAGTGAGTTTTATATCACCGACAGCAATGTGGTTAATATTTATACAAAGGCCGGTGGCGTGATCGTCGTCAAAAATCAGGCTATTTTTGATAAAAGCCTGCAATTTATCTATACAGTGCTCTTAGACGACAATCTTCCCGTATATATTGAGTTGATGGAGAGCGGAAATCATATATATAGGCCTACAAACTGAAAAATATTCCAAAAAACTATTGTTATTTACATATAAAATCATTAAAATAGAGGCAGCAACAGTTTTGACGTAAAATGAAGGGGGTACATAGATATGCCTTACGAAGTGGATATGTTAGTTGAGACCTTTGCAGATATACGCGTCATGGGTGTCGGGGGTGGAGGTAATAACGCCGTAAACCGTATGATTGAAGAAGGCATAGAGGGTGTGACGTTCATCTCTGTTAATACGAATAAATCAGATTTAGCCTTATCACTGGCGGAGACCAAGATTCAGATTGGGGATATT
>CALGIV010000171.1 GCA_937914785.1 uncultured Eubacteriaceae bacterium
ATTGAGGTGGGTGGTAAGAAATTAAACATCATCGACGTGCCGGGGTATTTTGACTTTATCGGCGAATGGTACAGCGCGCTGAAGGTTGCCGACTGTGCGATTATTGTTGCAGACGCATTGAGCGGCGTAGAAGTGGGAACCGAAAAGGCCTGGGAGATTATCAGTGAACGCAAGATTCCTGCAATCTTTGTATACAATCGAACTGATCGCGAAAATGTGAACGTAGATAATGCACTCGCGGCAGCACAGAAATTGATCGGCAATAAACTCGTTCCGATGTTATTGCCTGTCGGTGAGGGATTGAGTTTTCAGGGTGTCGGCGACTTGCTCGGCAGCAAAGCCTATACCTATGACGGCGCAAAGCGCACCGACGCTGCTGTAGATGGCGGGATGGAAGCGAAGTTTGCGGAAAGCATGGAGCGTTTAGTCGAGTGTGTGGCTGAGACGAGCGAAGAGTTGATGGAGAAGTATTTTGACGGAGAAACGCTCAGCGAAAAAGAGATTGCCGATGGGCTTAAAGTTGCCGTTAAAGATGAATTGATCGTGCCGCTGGCCTTTGTCTCTTCGATGAAAAATATCGGCATCGATTTACTGTTAGACTTTATCGTCAAATTCGCACCGTCACCGGAGGAAGCAAAACCGGTGAAGACGGAAGATGGCAAGGAAGTAGGCTATGATGCAAGCCAGCCGTTTGCAGCGCAGATTTTCAAAACGATCGCGGACCCGTATGTGGGCAAGTTGTCGTTGTTTAAGGTCATAACGGGCAAATCAAACGGTTCCGGAGAGCTGCTAAACACGACGCAGGACAAGAAAGAGAAGATCAACCATGTCTACTCGATGTTCGGTAAGAAGCAGTTGGAAATTGATGAAATATATGCAGGTGATATCGGCGCGTTTGCGAAGTTGAGCGACAGTATCACGGGCGATACGCTTTGCGACGGCAAACACAAAGTCGTCTTTGAAAAGATTAATTTCCCATCGCCGGTAATTTCGATGGCAGTCTCGCCCAAATCAAAAGGGGATGAAGATAAACTTGGCAGCGGCTTGCAGCGCTTAAAAGAAGAAGACCCGACGATTAGTGTTGAGCGCAACGTCGAGACGAAGCAGACGCTGATTAGCGGCCTGGGTGAAGTGCATATTGATGTTATTAGTTGTAAGCTGAAATCGAAGTTCGGCGTTGACGTCGAGCTGAGTGAGCCCATCGTGCCGTTCAGAGAGACGGTGAAGAAAAAAGCCACGGCGGAGGGGAAGCACAAGAAGCAATCCGGCGGAAGAGGCCAGTTTGGCGTCGTCTTTGTCGATTTTGAACCGTCGGGTGACTTGGAAACCGATTTGGAGTTTGTCGATAAGGTTGTCGGCGGTGCCGTGCCGCGCAACTTTATTCCGGCCGTCGAAAAAGGCCTGAAAGACTGTGTGCTGGAAGGCGTGCTTGCGGGTTATCCTGTCGTCGGACTGCGTGCGACGTTGTTTGACGGTAAGTTCCACCCGGTTGACTCCGATGAGATGTCGTTTAAGATGGCCGCTTCGCTGGCTTACAGGGAAGGGATGCCGAAGGCGAATCCGGTGCTTTTAGAGCCGATTTACGAAGTTAAAATCGCGGTGCCGGAAGAGTATATGGGCGATATTATGGGGGACTTGAACAAGAAACGCGGCCGAATCCTCGGGATGGAGCCGCTGGACGGCGGCAAACAGCGCATCAACGCGGAAGCGCCGTTGGCGGAGTTGTTCAAGTATGCGACGGAATTGCGTTCGATGACACAGGCGCGCGGCGAGTTTACGATGGCGTTCAGCCGCTATGAAGAAGTGCCGGCGGCCATCAGCGATAAGGTTATTGCGGATGCTAAAGCGCGTAAGGCAGGCGAAAAATAAGGCAGAAGGCTATTGAAGATAGTTATGTCAAACCCGCTCTTTCAAAGAGCGGGTCTTTTTGTGTTGTAATCTGTACCCTGGTCAAGTACAAGGCGCCGGATTATCGAACAGCTGTAAATTAAGACCAGCGCTAACCCTGAAGCCCTTTTGCCTGACGTTGCATATCTTCTATGACGATGTCAAAAATTTCGCCGAGTGAAGCGCAATATGCAAGCAATTCCCACGGCACATTTGTATGAAAGTGAATTTTAATCAGCTTTTCATCGCCAACCACCAGCAGGCAGTCGCCTTTTATATTCTTTGTGATGTCGCTGCTGATTTCGTCTTCCGAAAGGTTCTCTCCTTCGATCAATAGCTGTGCGTCATATCTGTACTTAAGCATCATCGTTCTCTTCCTTAAAAATTATTTTCTTTTTACGATTATAATACAAAATCACTTTAAATTCAGAATTAATTTTAAAATAATGTTTGGTGCCTTAATTGCCGGACATCTCTTTTGGATATTGGATTTTACTTAAGGTTAGCAGGGAAGCCCACGCGTTGTATTGTAAATTTTAGCTGGATATTGTATAGTAAGAAGACTACGATGAAGAGGTGCGGATATGTCCATTTCCTTCAACCCAAAAGAAATGATCGCGGGTATTTTATCGGTTTTTGCCAACTCGGCGGCAGTGGCAGGCGGTCTTGCGCCGCTCGGCGCAGCGTTGTCGGCAACAGTGGTTCAGGGTTTGGT
>CALGIV010000172.1 GCA_937914785.1 uncultured Eubacteriaceae bacterium
ATTTTTGACGGCAAAAGAAAAATCATCGTCTCCATATTTTACAAGCTGTTCGGTGCTGCGGTTATTTGCCGACTCGTAGATCTGCTGTATCAATTCCCGCGTAGTCTGCGGCATGAGCACTTCTTCGGCATATGTGCGAATCACGCCATCCTGTTTATACGACAAGGGGCGTCCGGCTACAATAAAAACATCAGACGCATTTTTTTCCACCAATTCTTTCAGTATTATCTTAATATCCACCGCTATCATCCTCCTCAAAAACAATCGACTTCGTCTGCCATACTGCACGGTCAATCGCGCCAACAGAACCATCGGCCTTGATCGTCACATCAATTCTTACTTTAATTTCCTTATCATCTGAAATATATGCCGAATAGTAAATATTTACGCCTGTCTGTGTCTGTTCAACATCATATCCCTGTTCACGCAACTTTTCCTGCCAGTCATCATGATTGAGTATCGTCTTCATAATACCTGCCAGCTTATCTTCCGCTACGGCATCAGCATCGTAATAATCGATGATATTCCTGGCATTTTTACTCGACAATTGGTGGTCATTGCTTGCACTGACAAGCGACAGGACGGCAAAACTGGCCAACACCAGAATCACCATAACGACGAGCAGAGAGAGTGTACCGAAGAAGAAAGAAGGCCTTCGTTTCATCAATATCTCCCTTCCAGCATCGCATGCTTCACGCTTATTTTAAAGACGACTGCACCCTCGCTGTAAACGGCGATATCTGCCCGCCTGCATCCATAGGCCTCATCGATTGTCGTCAGCGTCATTTTCTTTGCTCCACTGTCTTGCCTTACCACCTGCCACTCCTCATCATAATAGATGACGATATTGCGCGCCTCGCTAATCTTTCCTTCAAGAAGAGCTGCAACGACAGTTAAATCTCCGTTGGCATATTTAAATACTTCCGCCGCCTGCGTCGCACGCAAAGTGGCCTCGCTCACATCTGCACTGTCTTGTCCGATTTTATATGCCCGAACGAAAATACCGCTGCAAATCGCCGCCGAAAGCACAAAGAACAAAATAGCCAGCAGCAATTCTATCAACAACAGGTGTTGCTTCGACCGTTGCGCGCCCATCAGTGACCATCCTCCAGAATACTGCCATGCGGCGTTACGTATAATTCCGATTTATTATCTTCCATATCGCGCACACTGATATAAAGCAACCCTTCTTCTCTTTGTTCAAAATTCAACTCTTTTAACGCCATAATCGCCTGACCGCTCGTCGGACTGACGCTCATCCCCTGCTGCACGAAAGCTTCACGAAGCTGATCTTCATAAACAAAAATCCAAGTTTCATAAAAGGCGTCATCAATCTCTTTCTGCAAGACGATTGCCGCACTGTCCCCGACAGAAGAGAGTAAAAGCGGCATCCCCGCATCGTTTTGACGAATTTTTTCGGCAATATAAAACGTCGATATACGCATATTAAAATTACGCTCTGCCACATTTATATTCGTTTGATAAGCACGAGCGCCCAGCGCGATGACAAACAGCACCAGGATCGCAAATACACAAAACAACAGCACCATAAATAAAACATCTACAATATGCTTTTTTTGCCGCATCCAAAGCTCCTCTCTTCTCTATTATTCCGCATTTATAAACACCATAATGGAAGGCAACAGGTTTGCGCCATTATACCGATAATGATAATTAAATTTATTCTCATTTAAATACAAGCCGTAGTGCTCGACCAAATAGGCTAAGTCTTTCGGATAGGACCCTTCCATCGCATAACATTGCACTGCATAGCGGCGCACCGTATTTTCGGCCAGGTCCAATTCACGCACACTGACATCTTTTGAAATTCCCGTAAGTACCTTCACCGCAAAAAAAGCCAGCAGAACCAGGCAGAGCAGCGATACGATCAGTGTAACATTTACTTTCTTTTTCATCATTTATTTTCACTCTTTTCGTCTAAATGGACGACAAGATCCCCAAAAGCGGCAACATAACCGTCACTAACAACAACCCGATCAACACAGACATCACGATGACAATCGTCGGCTCAATAACTGCAAGGCGCCCGCCAATCCATTCGTCTGTATCACTTGCATACCTGTCGGCGACCATCTTCATCATCTCATCCAGCATACCCGACTTGGCCCCCACGGAAATCATGCTGACATAGACTGCGGAAAACAAACCGCTTTTACCCAATGCCGCGGCAAAAGACATACCCTGTTGCATCGATTCCAAGACGACTTCAATTTTATCTTTTATCTTTGGCGATTCGATCAGATCGCGCGCCATCATCACTGAATCATCGACATTCAATCCGCTCGCCAGACACAGCGATACAGCATAAGCAAATTTACTCAACGAACTGCGGTAAGAAAATCTGCGCGTAAAAACACTTTTATCATACAGGCTTGCCCCAGTTCTACGCCCCCAGCCCGTATTACGCAAAATAACGTAAAGCAGCACAAGTACAGCAATGACGATGAGAATGCCGATAAAATATTGTTCTAAAAACGCACCGAAATTCAACAAACCACGCAGTACGCCCGTCACTTCGACGCCAAGCTGTTCATATACCTGTGAAAAGATCGGCAACGCCTTCGTAATGATCAGCAGCATCACTAAAATCAGAATACCGACCATAACGAGCGGATAGCGCAGCGTGTTTTTTACGGCTTTTGTAATGTATTCGCTCTTTTCGTAATACTCCGCCAAACTGTCCAAAACTTCATCCAACCGCCCGGCTGTCTCCCCAATTTTTATCATCTCGATAAAATAATCGGGAAATCTCTCTGCCTTCTCAAGCGCAGCTCCCAAAGCATACCCTTCTTCAACGTCAAGAGAGATCATTTCATACAGCTCTTTCATTCCCGCATCATCGAGGTTTTCCGTCATGATCATCAACCCTTCATATACGGAAATCCCGCCCCTGACAAGCAGCGACAGCTGCGTGCAAAATAAGGTCAGTTCATTTGAAGACAAGTCTTTCTTTTTCCTTTTCGACATCGTTGTTATTCCTCTTTGCTAATAAAATTTATTAAAAATAATGCATTGACTGATAATTAGATCCGCTGCCGACAAACTCCGCCAGATCCTTGTTCTTGCTTCCCTGACTACTTGCAAACGTCGGATCCATACGAATCCACGACGTACCGTCAAAACGGATCACACCGTTTACCCATCCGACCTCGTCCACATAAACATCAATCCAGGCGTGGTAGATATTGCCTTCCACATAGCCAAAGACCAGCTTTGTGGGAATATCCTGCGCCCGCAGCATTGCCGTCATTACCGAAGCATAATCGAGACAGATGCCTGTCCTTATTTGCAGCACATAATCCAACGAAGGCGTGTACGTGCTTTGCACCGTATAGGGCATACTCTCGTCATATGTAATGTTTTCTACAACATAATTATATACCTTTTCAACGACTTCCAGCTCACTATAGCTACCTTGCGCTATGGTGCCGGCCAAAGCAAAGACCTCGCTGTCGGCAGTGTAGCTGACATACCAGTTTGGATATAAAAACGGTCCAAACTCTTCTGCGATCGCCACATCAAACGAAAGCTCAAATACCTGTACATAGGAGTCGCCTTCCAGATGTTCAAATACTGCCAGGGCGTATGTGCCGTCTCCAAATGAAAGCGGGAACGCATTGTATTGATCGCTTGCTACAATAAAATAATTGTAAACATTCGTCGCGACAGCCTCGTTCCCGCTCGATAAACTTAAGACAACCTGTGAACTATTTCCAAAATAGCGTACGTTAATATATCCCTTTTGTCTGTCGGATATATCGACAGATAAAACACCGCTTTCATAGACGTCTACACCCGAAGCAACCGGAGCGCGATATACCGGCGTAACATCAATTGGCTCCCTATCCTTTCCACCATCTCCGCCGCTTGAGACACATCCCGTCAACAACGTCAATAAAGCAAGTATCAAAAACAAGAATTGAATGCTTCTTCTATATCGTAATTTCAAGTTTTTGATCTCCCTTCTCACTGTTATTTATTATAACAAGGCAACCCTTAGTTTTCAAGTTTTTATTGCTTCTTCTGTAATTCTGATGTAATATTTAATAGTATCCAAAGCTCATTCAGGATTGCTAATTTTGTCAATATGTATTAAAATGATATTATATCCTGCACGTTGTGTAACTACAACGATCAATACTTATGAATGTGGTGAGACAATGAAGATTGAGATTTACATGCTTGGAAAATTTATGATATTGGTCAATGGTTATGACATCATCAAAGATCTGGGCAGCTCCAAGAAAAAAATTGAGCTACTGCAATACCTGATTCTTAATACAGGCAAAAATGTCGCCGCAACGGATTTACACGATATATTGTGGATGAATAAAGATAATACAAACCCGGAAAGCAGCTTGAAAACCCTGATCAGCCGGCTGCGCGCAAGCCTGAACGAGTTCGACTTAAAGGACGCGATCGTTACAAAACGCGGCCACTACACCTGGAACGAAAATCTCGACGCTCAAATTGATGTGTTCGATTTCGAAGCACTTTGCCGCGAGCTCTTGTTCGCCGAAGAACTCTCTATGGAAACTGAACAAAAACTTCAGGACATCCTCACCCTCTATCAGGGAGACTTGCTCCCGCACTCCAGTATGGAACATTGGGTCGCTCCTAAAAGTATGTATTACCACACGCTATATCTGGACACGCTGCACCACTGCGTTAAACTGCTCGGGCGTGAAGAACGCTGCGAAGACATCATACGCATCTGCCGCAGCGGCCTGACTATCGACGCATTTGATTCCACATTGAATCTGGAGCTGATGATCGCACTGCTCAAATTAGGCAAGAGCAAAGACGCGCTCGCACAATATAATTGCACGACGGAAATGCACTATGCTTATCTGGGTATGGCGCCTTCAAATGAAATACTGGAATTCTATAAAAAGCTCATTCACATCGAGCGTACTTCCGTCAGCGATATTGACGCCATTCGTCAGGAGCTCTGGGAAGAAGACGAAGATGACCAGTCCGGTGCTTTCATCTGTGAATACGCTATTTTTAAAGATATTTACAAACTACATATGCGCAACCTCGAACGCCTGGGCACGCCGATGTTTCTAAGTTTGGTTACGGTGGACTATATCGCCAATACAATTCCCGACAGCCTGCTGCTGGATAAAGTGATGAAGATTCTGCTCGCAACGTTGAAACAGAACTTGCGGCGCGGAGACACGATCTCCCGCTACAGCCCTTATCAGTACGCATTGCTGTTGCCCACAGTCAACCATCAAACCGGCCAAGTCGTCTTGGAACGTGTGAAAAAGGCTTTTTACAGCGAATCTATCACCTCACAATTTGTTATGAATTACAAGCTTCAGCCGATCGGTCAAGATATGTAATTTTTAAAAACCAGCAGATGCTGGTTTTTTCAAAGACTTATAGTTCGTTTTTTTTGAATTCAAAATATAAATACTTCAATTTTACTTATATAAAAAACCTGCTATACTGATATTAGAAAGACTTCAGGAGGTTTTTTATGAATACGATGATTAACTCCACCATAAACACGGCACAATCGGACACCATTCACAACACAAAAACACCGCAAATAACGCCAATAGAACGCCGGAATCAAAAGTTGTCCGAACGACTGATCAAAACATTTCAGACGCGCGGCTTTGACGCCCATTATTGCAATAACAGTCAAGAGGCCATTGCCAAAACACTGTCGTTAATTCCCGCCGGCAGCAGCGTCGGCTGGGGCGGCAGCGACACGATTCGCAGCACAGGGCTGATCAAGGCTCTCTACGAAGCAGACTGTTATACGCTCATCGACCGTGACACAGCGCCGGATCTGGCGAGGCGCACCGAACTGCACCGCCAAACATTGCTCAGCGACTCTTTTCTTATGAGCGCAAATGCTGTCAGCGAAGACGGCCATCTCGTCAATATCGACGGCGTCGGCAACCGCATTGCCGCCTTGTCGTTCGGCCCAAAGAACGTCATTGTCATCGCCGGCATTAACAAGGTTGTCAAGACGCTGGAAGATGCCGTCAGCCGCGCACGCAACACCGCTGCGCCGATTAACGCACAGCGATTCAACGCCCAAACGCCCTGCGGCACGAACGGAAGCTGTGCCAATTGCCGGACATCCGGCTCGCTTTGCAGCTATATTCATATCACGCGCCTGTCAAATCCTGCCGGACGCATTAAAATCATTTTCGTCGGAGAAAATCTGGGTTATTAGGATTGTGCTTTTTTTCAACTTCTGATATGCTGTATACAGTACATAGAAACAGAAAGTTCAGGAGGGAACCATATGAACAAACCGCCTAAAGAGATTCGTAACGAAAAATTCGCCAAGCAGGTCATCAAAGCACTTGAAGAACGAAATTTCGAAGCATACTACTGCCCGACGGCAGGCGAAGCCGCCCAGAAGGCACTTTCGCTGATTCCATCCGGCGCTTCTGTCGGCTGGGGCGGC
>CALGIV010000173.1 GCA_937914785.1 uncultured Eubacteriaceae bacterium
TTTGTCGATTTCATCTAAAAAATCCTGCGTGCTCGGGTTCATCGTCTGCCCACCCTTAATCACGCGGCTGACACCGAGATCAAACAAAATTTGTTCCAGGCCGTCTCCACTGGATACAGAAATAAAAGCATATTTGCTGCGCTCCAGCGGCCGTTCATCGATCTTGTTCGCTTCTTCAACGAGCACATTTTCATGCTGCAGTTTCATATTTTCAATTTTAATATCAATCATCTCGCCGTACGCGACAGCAAAGGAAAGCACCTGTCCCGGATCGTTCGTATGAATATGCGCCTTGATAATATCGTCATCACCGATGACGATCATACTGTCGCCTAACGGTGCGATTTTCGTACGCAGTGCCGGCGCATACGACGCGTCCCCCTGTACCATTACTTCCGTACAGTACATAAACTCAATATCGACCGCCTCGCTCTCCGTACGCTTGACCGTGCTTTCGGATGAAGAAAAGTCCGCTGCCTCCGGCATCGGCTCTCCTTTAAAAGCTGCCAGCATTCCCTGATAAATACAGAGCAGCCCTTTGCCGCCGGCATCTACGACGCCGGCTTCCTTCAGCACCGGCAACATCTCCGGCGTCATAGCAAGCGCCTGTTCACCGCTTTGAAGGACGCCTTCAAAAAAGCCGACAATTGAATCGTACTTCTTAAAATTTGCCGAAGCAAAATCTCCCATCTTACGGGCAACCGTTAAAATCGTGCCCTCAGTAGGTTTCATCACAGCTTTATAAGCCATATTACTGGAAGTGATAAAACAATTTGCCAGCTGAGCGATGTTTAACGTATTGCGGTCTTTACACGCATCCGAAAACCCGCGAAACAACTGAGACAAGATCACGCCGGAGTTGCCGCGCGCACCCATCAAAGCACCTGTGCTCATCGCCTTGGCGATTGCCTTTACCGTATTTTCATCTGTTTGTTGAGCTTTTTTTGCAGCGGAAGACATCGTCAAAGACATATTTGTCCCAGTATCCCCGTCGGGCACGGGAAATACGTTCAACCGATTCACTTCTTCCTTATTTGCCTCCAAAAAAGCAGCAGCATACATCACGGCATTTTTCAATGCCACGCCATCTATCGTTTTCATCTCATTCACCTTTTGTTACAAACGAACACTTTCTACATAAACATTTATTCTTTTAACTTTTACGCCGGTAGCCAGTTCAACACTGTACTTGACGCGCTCAACCACGTTTTCGGCAACTGTCTGGATTCGCAAACCAAATTCAAAAACAACATATAAGTTAATTTCGATTCCACCTTCGATTTCCCTTACGAGCACACCGCGCGCACCTTGTTCGCCACGAAAAAGCTCCGTGAGATTCGGCGCACCCAACCTGCTTACCATCCCAACCAAACCATAGCATTCGCCGGCAGCCATTGCAGCCACTTTGGCAATGACGCGTTTTGATATCTTAATTGCGCCATAACTGTTATTGACATTTAAATACATGGCCATATCCCCCCTTATTCAAAATATTTTAGTATAAAAACAAAAAATTATCAAGTTAAGTTTGACTTTTTTCTTTTCTAATGTATATTATAACAAATAAAACTCATTCCCACACAAAAAATAATTTGCTATTTTATTTTTACGATGGTATAATGATTGAGCTTTTCCAGTTTAAGAGGAGGTGTTAACGATGGCGAAAGAATGTTATGTTTGTGCAAAAAAACCGATCAGCGGCAATACGGTCAGCCATTCCAACCGACACACGCGTAGAGTATGGAAACCAAATTTAAGAAAAGTTAGTATTGTTGAAAATGGAACGCCAAAAAAAGTAAACGTGTGTACACGCTGCTTACGTTCCGATAAAGTGCAGCGTGCATAATGAAAAATATGAATAGATTTGGGTAAAAAGCAGATGTTACGATAATATCTGTTTTTTTATCGCTTAAAAAAGTTACGATATCCTCTGCAAACGATCAAATAATAAATGCAGGGAATCGCGGCGATGATCAGGCAAACATACCACAGCCATTTCGGCAGTGCGATAATCAGCAGGATGCCAATAATGATGCAAACGAAGATTTCAAACGTATATCTTTTCATTTTCTCTATTTTCCTTATCGCCGGATGTATCCTATTATCATGGTATTTCAATTAAAAAAATATGTGCAGTATTTTTATCATAAAAATTCTTTGATAACGCTGTAAGCTTTCAGCAACTCTTCATAAGTATAATTTGCGCGGTTCGCCGGGCTGGTTGAGGGCAGATACGTCGCTTGAAGGCCAACCTTGTCATAACACAGCTGTTCATAATACTTATCCGCAGCCTTGCCTGTCGTAAAGATCTTTTTGATCTGCGCCGCGTTGACGACAGAAGCAATGTCGTTGGCAACCGGATTTTTAATGCTGGCATCTGAAGAGCCCGTAATCTCACAGGAGGCCAACACGTCCCAAATTGCGACGTCATTCTCTAATAGAAGCTGTGCTTTCTCTTCCGGGCTTTTCGGTAGCGGTGATGCAAAAAGTTCGGCCAATATGGGCCAAAAGAGATTTTGTGGATGAGAATAGTAAAATTTATTTTCCAAAGATTTTACAGAAGCGATCGTCCCCAGAATCAAAACCTTGCTTGTCGGACTGTAAACCGGTGCAAAGATGTGCTCACGAAAAGCGTGTTCATAACGTTTCATCATCTCAAGCCTTCCCATTTGAAATTATATTATTGTATCATTTTTTACTCTTTATGTATAGGCCAGACTGCATACTATAAACGAAACGGGCTATGATATCGAGAGGGCTCATTTATTATTCAACGGTAAATTGACTTGAAAAATACACCGTGATATAATGAAGCATCAAAATACAGCGGTGCAACAGAGGAAGTGGTATGAAAAAGAATCTCTCGATAGTCTATTCGTTATCAACGATTATACTGATCTCATTTTTTCCATTTTTATTATTTTATGGCAGCAACGTTCATGAGATGCGTTTTACGGAGATACTGCCTGTCTATGCGATTTTCTTGATAATCGGCTTAGTTGTCTACGGCATTTTTGCGTTGATTACAAGAAAAAGTTCTATCGCTGCCATTTGTTCTGTACTGTTTTTGCTGCTCATTTTAAACTACCGCCTGCTTGAAGACGGAATCAAACAGTTGATTCCATTTATGGGGCAGCTGGCTGTCGCCGTCTTTTTCCTCCTGCTGTTTCTTATAATCTGCATTTTATTGATACTCAAATTAAAGAAAAATGCGGCGGACATCCTCTGTAAAATCGTCTCGCTTGTAATGATCGGCCTGGTTGTAATTAACGTCGTGATGATCGCTACGGCGTTGATAAAAACGCCGGATAATACTATTTCTAACAATGGAGGAGAAGAACCCGGCGACTATCAGGGCGATCGGCCCAATGTTTATATGCTCTTTTTTGATGAGTATTCAACACCGGCAGTAATGAAAAAGTATTACGATTACAACAACGATGCATTTTACCAAAAATTGGAAAAATTAGGATTTACCGTCTCTACGACAAGCTATTCCCATTCGATCGATACCTACTACGTTTTAGCCGATATTTTTAATATGAAGTATGATACGACCCGCGGGATGCCCAAAGACGAAAAAATACAAATGATCAACAACGGCGATCTGTTTTCTACGGCACGGTCTCTTGGTTACGACATCTATGAGCTGGAGTCGCTGGAGCTGTTTCAATATCCGTCGCTCATTGACGTTAAATTTGACAACATCAAGGCCGAGGCCATCACCGGCGAGACATCGACCCAACTGCTTTTACAAAAGACCGCTTTATATCCTTTCAGCGACATCATCAGTCAATACCTCGATAAGCCGCGCATTATTACTGATGGCACGACTACTTACGACGATAACTCGGTAATGCTGGCAATGGATTATCTGTCGGATGCAGCGAACTTCCCTGTAGATAACGGCTTTGTCGTCGCCTATATATGCTGTCCCCACGTACCCTTTCAGTTCGACCGAGACGGAAACATTGTAGATTGGGCCAATCGGGCCAATTGGACAGATCCCAAATATTACCTTGATCAGTATATTTATATTACCGAGCGAATTGAAATCGCTGTAGAAAATATTGTAGCCAATGACCCCAATGCCATTATTATTCTGCAATCCGACCACGGCGCAAGAAAGATTACAGAGAATATGCCGGAAGAGGATATGCATAACATTTTAAATGCAGTTTACTGGCAGGGCAAAGAAATCCCCGAGATTGCCGGTTACAGCCAGGTTGATACAGCGCGAATTGTGTTATCCAAAACGTTTGGCCTTGATTTACCGCCGATAAAAGATGCCACCACGCAGCAAATTTCCCTTGAAAAAACCGGCATTAAATATCAGGATCAGTCGAAAAAACGCTATGCTTTGTCTTTATATCCGTCCGATATTCTACGACAATACAGCGGCAATACTCTAACCTTTACCAACGACGTACAGCTTGAACAGAACATTCAATACTACTGGATAATCCTGGATGAGAACGGCAAGGAATATTTTAAAACTGATCTCTCCGACGACAACCGTCTGAGTTACAAATTCGAGGAGAATGGCAAATATTACGCTGTTGCCGGAATCAAACAAATAGATGCGAAATCGCGAATTGAGAAGATTTTTACTTCCATCGAAGTAAGTGATGCAGGTATTACTATGCACGATGAGGATATGACCTACGGAGTTCTCAAAAAAGCTGAATATACCGTTTCACAAAACAGCACCGATTTTACAATCACTTCTAACCTGCCAACTGATACTGCCTTATCCTACCGGTGGCTTGTCTACGATTCAAGTCATAACGCAGTATATAGCAGCAATTTTGGTCAGGAAACTACCTTCACGTACACACCTCCAAAGAAAGGCCGGTATATCATCCACATTCAGATTCAGTATAAAAATGGACGGTATGAAGAAAGCGACGAACTTGGCGTCGCAGCCATTCGATATCATTCTTCTTCAGACACCTTTGAAATTGTAAAAATCGAATAAACGACACACGATATTTCAACAGAAATAATTCACACGTTTCGTTTGCATAAATTCAACTCGAAATCCGCCATTATCCTTAAAAACAACTGTTTCTGTCATCAATGGCCTCTTTACGTAATATGATAAAGGGGTTGCTTTTTTTTTCGACTATGCTATAATGTATACAAATTGTAACAAAAGGAGGACTTCTTAACGTTACTGTCAACTGAATAATTAAAATGATCAGCAATGATTATAGCGCCAGAACTCATTTATTGAGTTGACGAGGATCGGAGTTATCGAAAAATTCGGCGGATGCTCCGAAGGTTTTCATAAACCTTAAGATAACGGCTTTACAAAACTTACAGGCGACTGCGAGGACAAAAAAAGCCTACGTGTATTTGTGTGCAAATTAAGAATAACGCATACTTGCCGCGTAAAAGCGGTTTTTTTTATTGGTTTATTTTTTAGGAGGATAAAAAGATATGTGTGGTATTGTAGGATATATTGGAGAAAAACAATGTACGGATGTAATCTTATCCGGGCTGACTAAACTGGAATACCGGGGTTATGACTCCGCGGGACTTGCGGCATTTAAAGACAAGGCCATTGAGACGCGCAAATTTAAAGGCCGGCTGCAGATTCTGGATGAAAACATCAAACACCACCCGATCGAAAGTACAATGGGCATCGGCCATACACGCTGGGCAACCCACGGCGCGCCGTCCGATGTAAATTCACACCCCCATACAAACGAAGATCATTCCATCGTCGTCGTGCATAACGGCATTATCGAAAACTATCTGGAATTGCGTGAACGCCTGTCAAAGAACGGCTATAAGTTTACATCACAGACCGATACCGAGGTGGTCGCACATTTGCTCGACGAGCTTTACCGCGGCGACATTATCGACGCCGTACGCCAAATGCTGTCGATCGTCAAGGGCTCTTATGCTTTTGCCGTCGTCTGTAAAAACGAGCCCGATAAAATCATCGGCGTCAGAAAAGACAGTCCGCTCATCGTCGGCTTAGGCAAAGGTGAAAATTTTCTGGCCAGCGATATTCCCGCCATCCTGCCCTATACGCGCGAAGTGTATTTAATGCAGGATGACGAAATCGTCGTCTGTACACGTGACGGCGTCACCGTTTACGACAAAGACGGCAGCGAAAAGCCCATTGAAATATTCCACGTCACATGGAACGCCATCGATGCGGAAAAGGGCGGATATGAACATTTTATGTTAAAAGAAATTCACGAACAGCCTGAAGGCATTCGCAAAACACTGCATTATATGCCCGAAGACAAGGATGAGGTCATCCTCGGCGATGTAAAAATCACCAAAGAAGACTTACAACGATACAACAAAGTGTATATCGTCGCCTGTGGAACAGCTTACCACGCCGGGCTCATCGGTAAATACCTTATCGAGAAATACGCGCGTATGTCTGTTGAAGTCGACATCGCTTCCGAATTCCGCTACCGTAATCCGATCGTCGATGAACAGACGTTGTTGATTGCCATCAGCCAATCCGGTGAGACGGCAGACACGCTGGCTGCAATGCGGCTGGCCAAAAATAACGGTGCGCGCGTGATGGCCATTACGAACGTCATCGGCAGTTCCGTCGACCGCGAAGCACAGGACGTGTTGTACACATTGGCCGGACCGGAAATTGCAGTAGCCTCGACAAAAGCTTACGTCACACAACTGGTCAGCCTGTATGCAGTCAGCCTGCATTTTGGCCTTTTAAAGGGCACCTTAACGAAGGACGAATACATCGCGCTCCGCAGGGAACTCTATCATTTGCCCGGCTACGTGCAGCGCATCATCGACTTGGATAAAAAAATCCAGAATATTGCAAAAGAGCATAAAGATAAAGAAGATATGTACTTTATCGGCCGCGGCCTCGATTCTTACGTCTGTATGGAAGGCTCTCTGAAATTAAAGGAGATCTCCTATATCCATTCGGAAGCCGCAGCAGCAGGGGAATTAAAACACGGACCGATCGCGCTTATCGAAGAAGGAACACTGGTCATCGCCCTGTGCACACAGGACTTCCTGTTTGAAAAGATGCTCAGCAATATTCAGGAAGTGCGCGCCCGTGGTGCTTATGTCGTCGCCTTTTCAAAACGCAGCAATGAAGCGATTACAAAAGAGGCTGATGAGACTTTCTTTATCGACGATATGCCTGACGACATCACACCGATTCCAACAGTCGTATATTTACAATTGCTCGCGTATCATTTTGCAACCGAACGCGGCTGTGACGTCGACAAACCGCGCAACCTGGCCAAGAGTGTTACCGTGGAGTAAACCCTTGATTGAATAGAGAATATAAAGGGCTGAACGCAATACGTTTAGCCCTTTACTTTTCCGAGATTCTCTTTTATAATTTTATTAATTATCATTAATATAACCAAGGAGACAGACTATACGATGAAAAACACCATTTTAAAATACTTCGATCTACCACAAGGCATCACAGAAGAAGAAAAGCCACTTTACCATTACAATTGTGCCGAAGCAATACTGCATGCGGCGCGCGACAAATACGGGCTGAACTTGTCAGAGGAGACGTTAAATGCCATTATTCCTTTCGGCGGCGGTATGAGCAGCCGGCGCACCTGCGGCATTATCTCGGGTGCCGTGGCCACCATCGGCATTATGTTCGGCAATCAAAAACCGTGCGATCAGCAGTGTGTGCGCAGCGTTGCCAACGAGTTTGTCGAGCGTTTTATCAAAGAATTTGGCAGCGATCAATGTACCTACTTGCTGATTATGAAGGCTCCGACGGAAGAAAAATGCCGTCCGGTCATCCTGCGTGGATGTGAAATTCTGGACGAAGTTATCGAAAACAACAAAGATAAAATTATTAAAAAATAAATATGCTGCGGCTTTGCTTTTAAAGCCGCGGCTTTTTTATTCAATAAAGGAGGACAAGAGATGAAGTTTGTAATTTTTGGCATTGGCGGCATCGGCGGCACGTTGGGCAGTTTTCTCACATTAAACGGAGAAGACGTTACGCTGATTGCGCGCGGTGCACACCTCGAAAAGATCAGGTGCGACGGCCTGAAAGTAACTTCCGACTTAAAAGGCGAACTCCGCGTCCCGGTAAAGGCCTGTACGGCAGAAGAATACGACGACAAAGCGGACGTCGTTATTCTTTGCATCAAAAGTTATGCGCTCGACGGCGCGATTGCTTTTTTGAAAAAGGCCTGTACACCGGATACCATCGTTTTGCACGTATTAAACGGCATCGGCATCGGCGATTTGATCGCGTCCAAATTTGACGATGCGCACATCCTGGACGGCGCAATTTTTATGACGGGATTTATTAAAGAGCCCGGCCATACCGTACAGCTCGGCCAGATGAACCGCTTAGTGTTCGGGCCGCGCCCAAATGATGACGTCGATATGAAAAAGTTGAAACAGATCGAAGAAAAGCTGATTTCATCCGGCATCAATGCAGAGCTTAAGGAAGACCCGCGGTTCGAAACCTTCAACAAGTTCCGCGGCTTTGGCACCTTTGCTTCCGTCGGCACTTTCTACGACGTCAATGCCGAACAGCTGCGCAACGACGAACAGAAGATGGCCACATACCGCAAAGTTGCCCGGGAAATACATACACTGGCCGAAGCAAACGGCGTCGGGGTAGCGAATTACGACGTTGAAAACGATGTAAAAGGCGTGTTCAATATGCCGGCCGAGATGACCTCGTCTTTCTACAAAGATATGAAAGCCGGCAAAATCTCTGAAATTGAGACCGTGTTGTATGAACCGATGCGTATGGCGAAACAGCTCGGCGTCGAGATGCCGGAATTCGAAAAAATTGCCCGTCACTTCGGATTTGAAGAATAATGGCGCTGTGTTATCACAATACAAAAGCGGCGAGGCTTTCAGCCTCGCCGCTTTTGTATTGTTCGTCAGTCTTTCCTATCCCTCGTTTGCCATAGCCGTCCAATAAAACTCTCCCTTGTCGTCTATGGCAAAGAAATCCGCAAATGAAAGTTTAAAAACAGGTTTGTCGATATTGTCGACAGCAATTTTATTTTTGATCAGATATTGCCAAAAACCACTGTTCGAAATATCACCCTGCAAAATCACACCAACGACTTTCCCATCGCGCAGGATGGCCTTGTTATAACAGGTTCTGTCTTCAAGGATGTAGACTACATCCCCTTCCTGCGCCTCACGCTCGCCGACCGACAACGTGACGAGCCCAAAGAAGTTGACCGTATTCTTTACTGCAAACGTGTCGGTATACGCTTCCTGTTGACCGCACATATTTTTCGCTGCGATCTCTCCCTGCTTCATTGCATTTGGCCAGATGCCCGACAACCCCGCCACATCTCCGGCCGCGTAGATGCCGTCGATGTTTGTCTTCAAATACTCATCAACGTTTATCGCACGTTCGTATGCAATACCGCTTTCCTGAAGGAATTCCACAGCAGGACGTACTCCTGCCGCCACGATGAGCATATCACAGGGCAGACTCTCGCCATTGTCCAGTTCGACATGCGTAATCTTACCATCTTTTTCACGCGTACCGGTCACTTTAAACCCTAAGTAGAATTCGCATCCTGCCTGTTCAAACAACGCCTGATACGCGCCTGCGGCATGAGCGTCAAGATTTAATGCCAGCACGCTATCCGCCATTTCCACAACAACCGGCTTCTTGCCCAGCTCCACCAACGCGTACACCGCGTCCAGTCCGACAAGCCCCGCACCGATGACGACAATGTCCTGCGCATCGGCAGCTGCCGTTTTGATTGCCTGCGCATCTGTTAAATGCCGCAGTCCAAACACGTTTTCGGATTCCCGCAGGCTGCCGATTGGCGGAGTGACGCTGTTCGATCCCGTCGCTATCAGCAAGGTATCAAAATCGAGTTGACCGCCGTCGTAGGAAACACGCCTGGCACTGCTGTCAATGTGCGTTACCCGCTTTCCTTTCAGCCACTGAATATCATACTTTGTAAAAAAATCTTCGTCGACAAAGCTGACAGTTTGTTCATCGCGCTCATCGCTGATATACTTGTGCAGCATACACCGCGAGTTCACATATTCATCCGCCGAAATTACCGTGACCGCATCTTCCGGCCGCAATATGCGAATCGTCTTTGCCGCCGTCAGTCCGGCCGCGCCGGCGCCAATAATCACATGCCTCACTTTGCCACCTCCTCTATGTAAATCGCACCGGTCGGACAAGCGCGTACACAATTGGGGCCTTCTTCATCATCTTCACAGAAATCACACTTGATGACCCGCTTACGCTCATTGTCGTCCGGCTTTAATACACCGTAAGGACAGTTCATCACGCACATAAAACACGCGCCGCATTTGTCCTCGTCATAACACACCTGCCCGCTGTTTTCATCCTTCGTCATCGCTCCACTCATACAGGCTTTCACACATTCCGGCTCATCGCAATGGCGGCAAAACAACGGAATATAATGCTCCTGACTATCGAGCAAAATCGTATTTCTGGACTCGTTTGCCGTATCCGTCAGATCCAGATCGTACACGCTGGAAGTTTTATGATCGGCGCGGTGTGCCTGCATACATGCAATGCTGCAGTTCAAACAGCCATCGCATTTATCCATATCGATCAGGATTCTTTTCATTTTCAACGCCCCCTTCTTTAAGCGTGAGACGCTACTAAATTCAACCCAACGCGCTTTTCCTCTATAATGCTCTCCAGGATATCGGCTGTCGCCACCGCGTCATCGTTGATAATGACCTGGCCGCCTGTCAGCTCCTTCATATCTTCCGTCAAAATCTGCACTGCTGTTTTGCTGCCCGTTATAAACGGCGGCAAACCGAGATGCAGCGGCAGGCCGAGCGCCAGACCAAACGCGCCGTCAGCCAATGCCTGCTCTTCCAGCCACTGTGCAGCCGATAAAACGAGCGGCAGCTGCGGCAGGTCAATCCCGAGCGCTTCCGCAAGTTCCGTAGCAACGATTTCAAGACGTCCGATAGCCAGACACGGCCCGAAGTTCAACACGGGCGGAATGCCCAACTGTTCACATACTTCTCTTAAGTTTGGTCCTGCTTTTTCAGCAGCCTCCGGCGTCATCAGCCCACAGTTCTCAAGGCCGCCGGAAGAACATCCGGCTGTCAGCACGAGAATATCACGCTTGATCAATTCTTCCGTCAAGGCAACCGTCAGCACATCGTGGCCGCCGGCTGTCAGGCTGGAACATCCTACAACGCCGGCAATCCCCTTGATCTTGCCGGATGCAATCAGCTCAATGAGCCCATCCCACTTACCGCCTAAAAACTCTTTTAACGATACTTCACTGATACCGGTCAGCGTGTGATCGTTGCCGTGGTCTTTAAGCAGATTCATCGGCACCTTGCCTCTGCGCTGCTGGTAAGAAGCAACAACCTCATCGATGATTTCCTCACCGATGCGTTCCCGCTCTTCAAAAACAAACGGCTTTAATTCCGCATTGCGTTTCTTCGCCACATCATCGATACAAATCTGTTTGATCATCAAATCATCACAGATCGGTTCAATCCCCGGCAGCGTGCAGTTGAATTCCGACAGTACCGCATCAATCGCGCCTGTCGCCAAAATCGCTTCACTCGTAAAGTTGTTGCCGGCATGTCCATCGAAGATATCCGTATAATGCGCGCCGCGCAGCTGTAAATCCTGCCCTACGCAAGTACAACCCACAATTTTAAAGCCTTTTGCGCCAACGCTCTGTGCCCTCTCTACAGCAGCCGGCGACATCAACCGTTCCTGAATATCGACAAAAAGCGAATGCTGATGCCCTGTGATCATAATATTGATATAGTCCGGATCGATCACGCGCAGGCCAACCGGCGCCAGGCGAATTTCAGG
>CALGIV010000174.1 GCA_937914785.1 uncultured Eubacteriaceae bacterium
TAAGATGTTTCGGCAGAGGAATAAAATCAACGCTGAGACGAGTGTGTTCCACGCAAACAGCGCGAGCAGGCCGACGGCAAAAGAATAGACCCCCGTTAAAACGATGGCGGCGATGATGCCGGGCAGTGCGATGACGATTAAGACGATAAAGTAAAAAAACAACTGAATCATCTTGCCCGGGAAGTTACCGAATAAGCGCTCCGTGAGCACGTTTGAGGCGATGAACAAAAATGCAAAGCCGCTGCGCGCGATGATGCAGGCGAGGATATCGATCGGTGAAAATTTCATCACTGCGCCGACAATAATAAAAATCATCGCAGACTCGACGACGCTTTTTAAGATGGTCTCCATACAAATCATGATCAATTTGCGAAAGGCGTTGGCGGGTACCATATATACATAGGGCATGGTCAGTTCCTTGACCCAGCGGCCCAGGAAGGAAGTAAACATCATCATATAAGCGGATAAGAAGAAGACGCCGATGATGCCTGCTTCTTTCATAATAAGGCTGAAGAACAGCGTGACCGCAAGATAGATCAGCGACATCGTATCCAGAATAAAGAGGCGTGAACGCCGATTTTCCAGCATATGCTTGTAGAAAAACACATTGGCGCCCTGGCCCTTTTGAATGCCGGTTTTGCCGATTTTGATATTGCGTGGCATCATTTCAACCTGACGCCCTTCTTTTTTAGAGGTGATAGCCGAAAAGCTGATTTCAGTTGCCAGCAGTACGTCTTCGTAAAAGTCGGTATTTGCTTTTGAGAGAATGCAGGTGAAGGCTATGATAAAGACAAACGTAGCCGCCAGACTCGCAAGGATAGTGCCGAAGGTGCCTTGTATGCAGCCAACGGTAAAGGCCTTCAGCCAGCCGACGATGGGAAAGTAGGAAAAGAATGGTTCGTTGATGCGTGCGACGATGGTCGCAATTTTATTTTCCGCCGTCATTGATGGGATGAGAAGTGCCAATACCAGAATAACGGTGACCGCATAGAGTGCAGTGCGAATAGCGCGCTGACGCTTTTCATTTCCGGAAGAGAAGGAATAAATGGCAATGGCCAACAGCTGCCCGCAAAAGACCGATAAGGCGTAGCCCAGCAGAATGGCGAACACATCGATTGGCACAATAGCGTAAGTATTGGCCAGCCATCCGTATTGAAAGAGAATGAAGAACGCCATAAGAACAGTGGTGCCCAGCTGACGAATCAGGCCGTAGATTAAAACTCTTACCGGCTTTAAGGGTGCCGCAAAGAGCAGGTTGACATCGGCCATAGAATAAAAGCTGGCGCCGTTTTTTAAGCCGGACATCACGGTGAGCAGGAACATAATATAATAAAGCGCATAGATGCCTGCATACAGTTCGTTGATGTCGCGGAAGCTGCCTGCTTCGCTGTGTGAGCCTGTTACCAGCATCAAGACGATCAGCGCGATAATTAAGATGGTCGCAATAATCTTCGCGGGGTTCTTTATCGCTGCTTTCAGTGAGTTTTTGATGCGTGTGCGCATCAAATAGCCGAATACGCTCATATCAGCCCTCCCGGCCTGGACGACGGCCTTCTGTGATTTCAAAGAACAGCGCCTCGAGCGACTTTTCGTCATCATTGCTGCGTTTAGTTGCCGCGAAACGGCCGTTGAGCATAATGTGCGCCACATCCCAGTAATCTTCGACGCTGTCGAGCATATGGGTGCTGATTAAGATGCTGCACCCTTCGGCGCGCTTTTCTTCAAACAGCGCTTTCAGCTCTTTGATGGCGTGTGGGTCCAGTCCGACCATCGGTTCATCAAATATCATTACTTTGGGGTTGTGCAAAACGGCGCAGCAAATGCTGAGCTTTTGCTGCATTCCCTTGGAGAGTTCTTTGCCGAGCTTGTCCTGTTTGTCGGTCAGTTCAAAGCGCGTCAACAGCGATTGAATGTCTGCTTCATAATTGGAAAGTGCATAAGCGCGCGCGATAAACTCCAGATGTTCGCGAACCGTCAGTAAGTCGTAGACGGCAGGCATTTCTGGGATATAACCCAAAACTTGCTTGGCTTGCAGGCTTTTGTTGTGATGCCCGCATAACGTGATATCGCCTTCAAAGCGCAACAGGCCGGCAATGCATTTGATAATTGTCGATTTGCCGGCGCCGTTAGGGCCCAGCAGCAGGGCGATCTCGCCGGCGCCTACGGTAAAAGAAATATCGTCGTTGGCGATGACTTTTTTGCCGTAACGTTTCGTTACGTTTTTAACTTCAATCATTCGATCCTCCTGTAAAAGTTGAAAATCCAAAAAGACGCATACGCGTCTTAATAGTATGTATTTCAAAACGATCATTGCGTTATAATATCATATTTAAGAAGTTTTTTGTCCGTTCATTTTGCGGGTTTGCAAACAGTTCGGCAGCCGTGTTTTCTTCGATGATAATGCCATCGTCAATAAAGATGACGCGGTCGGCTACTTCGCGGGCGAAGCCCATTTCGTGGCTGACGATGACCATCGTCATACCCTCATCTGCCAGTGCTTTCATAACGTTTAATACTTCGCCGACCATTTCAGGATCCAGCGCACTGGTCGGCTCGTCAAACAGCATCACGTTAGGCGACATCGCCAGTGAGCGGGCGATGGCCACACGCTGCAGCTGGCCGCCGGAGAGCGTGTTTGGATAAACATCTGCCTTGTTTTCCAGCCCGACGCGTCTGAGCAGCTCGCAGGCTTTTTCTTTGGCTTCTTTTTTTGACAGGATATTCAGGGCGCGCGGTGCAAAAGTGATGTTTTTCAATACGGTCATATGAGGAAACAGGTTGAACTGCTGGAACACCATACCGATGTTGCGGCGCGCGAGATTGATGTCAACTTTCGGGTCGGTGATGCAAAAGTCGTTTACATAAATCGTGCCTTCAGTGGCTTCTTCAAGCGCATTTAGGCAGCGAAGAAATGTGCTTTTTCCACTGCCGGAGGGGCCGATAATGCAGACCACTTCGCCAGCTTTGACATCCATATCGATGCCGTTTAAAACGACGTTGTCATCAAAAGCCTTTTTAAGATTTCGGACGCTTATTCTGTACATAGGCCAGCTTCCTTTCGGCGTATCTGCCGATTTTCGACATAATATAATAAATGATGAAATAAATGACACCGATCGTAAGCCATATTTCAAATGAGCGCAGATTTCGTGCGATAATGATTTTTCCATTCTGGATTAGCTCACGCACGCCGATGACTGAAATAATGGAGGTGTCTTTTAGGGTGATGATATATTGTGGGCATCATCGTGCGGATGGCCTGCGGCAGGATCACGCGCAGCATCGCCGTCGGATAGCTTAACCCCAGCGAGCGCGCCGCTTCCATCTGCCCTTTGTCGACCGATTGGATGCCGGCACGAAAAATTTCGGAAATATACGCTCCGGCATTCAGACTCAATGTGGCGACACTGGCGGTAAAAGCAGCAATCTTATGGCCGGTGACGGGCGGCAGCCCGAAGTAGATGAACATGACTTGAATCATCATCGGCGTGCCGCGGAAAATATTGACATAAGTTACTGAAAATGCACGGACGAAACGAGACTTTGAAAGAGAGATCAAGCCGAAGATTAAGCCCAGGATGGTGGAAAGGATGATTGCGATTATCGTCAGTTCCAGTGTCATCGCGAGCCCTTCCAAAAGCTTTGTCGATGATTCTTTTAATAGTTCGATGTAATTCATAACTTGGCGCCAAAAGGCGCATCCTCGCTTCCTTTTACAATAGAATGCCCGAAGGCGCCGCAAACGCGTAAAGCCTTCGGGCTATGGTTTTATGTACTTTACACTCGGGTTATTCCTGGATGTATTTGTTGAGGATTTCCTGATATTTGCCGCTGGCTCTTAAGTTCGCCAGGCCGGTGTTAAACATTTCGATCAGCTCCGGGTTTTCACCCTTCGGTACGGCAAAGCCATAGGAGCTGCCGCGTTCCAACTCACTGCGGAGCTCAAGCTCCTGCCCCTGAGAGATGGCATAACCGACGACCGGATAGTCTTCAAATAATGCTACCGAGTTGCCTGTAATGACCTCCAGATACATATTGGCGCTGTCTTCGAAATAGACGAGTTCAAAATCGTATTCATCTTTGATGCTCTCAGCAAAGCTGGAGCCTTCCGTACCGGTCTTTACGGCAACTTTTTTACCGGCAAGGTCTGCGTAGGAATTGATTTCGGTACTTCCTTTTTTGACTGCCATTGCAACACCGCTGTCAAAATAGGGATCGGAGAAATCAAACATCTCTTTACGCTCATCGTTGATACTCATTCCGGCGATCATTCCGTCGGCCTGCTTGGCTTCCAATGCGTTTAAAGAAGCGCTGAAACCTAAGACGTTAAGTTCGTATTCAAAGCCCTGATCTTCAGCGATTGCCGCGAGAAGCTCGATGTCGATACCGACAAAGTTTCCTTCTGCATCTTCAAATTCGAACGGGGCGAATGTCGTATCGGTTGCAATCAGATACTTTTTGCCATCGCCGCCACCGCTGTTGCCGTCGGAACCACAGGCACAAAGGCTGAGGGCTAATACGATTAGAAGCAGAACAGACACTACTTTTGCTTTTTTCATAATAATATAATCCTCCTGATAGTTTGTTTAATATGAGCATTTTATCTTATCGTGCTGAAAAAGTCAATTATTACGGGTTGTAAAATAATTTATCTCCCGGTAAAATGATAGTAGAATAAGATTCCGGAGGAAGCGAATATGGAATATAAGATGGGGACTATGACGATTAAGATTTTGGAGGGTGATATTACGGCTGCTGAGACGGACGCCATCGTTAATGCGGCAAATGAACGCCTTGCCGGCGGGGGCGGTGTGGACGGCGCAATCCACCGTGCGGCCGGAATTGAGCAGTTGCATGCGGCCTGCAAAAAGCTGGGCGGTTGTAAAACGGGTCAGGCGAAGATGACGGACGGCTTTAAATTAAAAGCTAAATATATTATTCACACGGTTGGGCCGATTTATCGCGGCGGGGACAGCGGGGAGGCGGATCTGCTAAAAAGCGCATATAAGTCTTCGCTGGCTCTTGCGGAAGAGTATGGCTGTAAAAGTGTAGCCTTTCCGGCGATCAGCACGGGCGTATATGGCTATCCAAAGGAAGAAGCTGCGCAAATCGCCATCGGCGTGGTGTTGGATCACGCCAAGAAGCAAGGCGGTATTCAGCAAGTTGTATTTGTTCTGTTTGGCGCCGAGCAGTATGAGCTTTACATTCAGATGATCGAAAAGCTCATATAGGATGCGGGTTTTTATTGCGATTAATTTTGAGGCAGATATTTTAGATAAAATTGATGCGATTGCGCAGCAAATCTGCCGCCATACCAG
>CALGIV010000175.1 GCA_937914785.1 uncultured Eubacteriaceae bacterium
GCGGCATAAAACAACACACCATTAGAAAAGCCGACATCTGATAATCAGGTATTTGCCCTTTCGTATAACCGCTGACGATTCCGCCTATTTCTTTATAAGAAAGTATTTCTCCACGCTTCTTCTTTTCTATCAAGTCTACCATATTCAATTTCAGCTCACCATCCGCTTCTTCTGAAAAATCGTGTTAAATCTGTATATCGTCCGCCAATTCATAGAGCGCAATCGTCTTCTCTTCAGGCCTGCCTTCGTCATCCCAACCGCGCAGCTCATAAATATAGCCAATGAGCTTGTTCAGCTTTTCCATACGATATTTGCGCAGCGCATGGATCTTATCATACCCACGCAGTCCGTCCAACTCCACCTCTGCATCATTCAACAACTCCGCATCATATAATTCCTGTTTTTGAACATATTCCCTTTTTGTTACCGGTCCGATAAAACGATATGGCGCAAAACCACTTTCTGTGGCATTCATTCGAATTTTGAAAAGCTGTCTCAAGTGTGCAATGCGCTCTGCGGTATGCATCACTTCTTTCAACGGAATATCCTCACCGCTCATCGCTTTATACAATCGGCAAAACACCTGAATTTGCTGCAAAGAATCCCCCACATCACTCTGCCAGGGATTGACCTCCTGCCAGGGAAGCACACAACAACCGAACATGTACAGTGCCTCATGCAGTGTCTCGACCTTTTGCAAAATCAATACTTTTTCTTCAAGCGACAGTGCCGTATCCTTTAAAAATGCCCTGGCATGCCGATACAACTCATTTTCATATCTTTCATTTCTGTCATACGTGTTTTGATACTGCAATACATCTTTTGACAAAAACGTATGCAACGCCAATTCGTTTGGATTGATGCCAATATCATCCAAGAACGTCCTGTCTTCATCATATTCCTCTACAAGTACTTCCTTAATCGCTTCCAAACCCATACCGACAATCAAACCGATCCCGCGCCCGTCGGCCATTTCATGCAAAATATCGAGCATCACCTGATAATTGCCGAACTTTAATTCATGCCCGCCTGTAAATTCCTTATTGATCACGCCACGCTCGTAGCATTCCATTAAAAAAGCCATTTCTGTGGCATAAGTAATTACTTCCACACCATAAGTCATACAATAATATCGTATTTCCAAAATTGCATCGATATTGAATATCCCACAGTTTGCGCCCAAGTACGCCAGTGTTTCATAATCCGGCGCATCCAGCAGCACTTTTTTATTGCGATAAGGGCCGCTCCGCAAACGAAAATCCTTGATTGCCCTGCAGCATCCTACCGAACAGCCATACCAGCAAGACGATGTTTTACTCTGCTTGAAGCGTTTTCTGATTTCATCTGCCCCGATATTTTTTACATTTTTATGCGTGCCAAACTGCATATTATGAACCGGCAGCATTTCCGCCTCACCTGCAGTCGATATAAACAACGCCGTGCCACAGGTGGAAAAATCCGCATTTTCTCTCAATGCACGGGCAATCTCGCGATGTTTTTCAATGGCCATCCGATTGATCTCATGCAAATCCACAGGATTATTCAGCGCTCCGTTCGTCCCCACATATTTCACAGCGACTGCTAAAATACGCTTGTCACGCATAACACTGCCCAATCCTGCCCGGGCTGCCTGTACCAGCCTGACACATTTCATTTTAACGTCATAATAAGACGCGCTCAACGCCCCATTAATCGAATGCTCGGCGCCGCGCCCGGCGCACAATACCGACACGCCGCTTTTTTCCAGCTCATTATCTGCAATGTTATTGGTCAGAAAATCCGCCAGCGCATGGGCATCGCGTTCTTTTACGAATGTGGCGTCATAAATTCGAACCCTGCCGCTGTTGCCGTCAATGATCAATATGACATCTTTTTCTGCTTTGCCTTTAATTTT
The DNA here is from genome assembly GCA_937914785.1 of uncultured Eubacteriaceae bacterium. Lineage (GTDB taxonomy): Bacteria > Bacillota > Clostridia > Eubacteriales > UBA1433 > CALGIV01. The sequence goes on from CALGIV010000175.1 coordinate 1,895, forward strand.
AAGCGCATCCCAACCGGAAAACTTTAAATACGGGCCAAAATGACCACTGATTGCACAGTCCTTTGGCGTATTCTTCTCCGGGCACAGGCTGGCCAATGCCATACTGCCCATACCGGGATATTGACTTAATCCTGTCATCGGCCCCGTGGCCAGTACGAGTGCGTTTTCTGCATCCCGCCAGGTCGTACCCTTTTCCACCGCATCCCACAACAATTTCAGGGCATAGCCATTTCCGCCGACATATCGCGCTTTCATCTCCGGCGTAATTGCGTGCTCATATATCGCATTTTCCGACAGATTAACATACAGGTATTTATCGGCATATCCCTTTTTAAGCGAAGTTGGCAGATAGGCAAATTCCATAATCGGCTTTAATTTCAACATAAGGCGCCCCTCACTTTTTTTTCATACTCAATGCGCCGGAAGAACAGTTCTTTACGCAAATGCCGCACGAGACACATTTGAACGGAACCGGAGATTTCTTGCTGTACATCATCACCCCATGCGGGCAATATCCCACACAAATCAGGCAGTTGACGCACACTTCCCGGTTCAATACGACAACACCGCTCTTGTCTTTGTAAAGCGCATTGACAGGGCAGATGTCAATACATTCGTTACACTGTGTACAGACCGTTACAACATTTTCGTCCAATTCATTATTTGTTTCGACTTTTAAGCGCGCAAGCCTGCCCGACTCATCGCGAAAATATGTTGTCGCACAGGCAATCTTGCAAATATTACACCCCATACACAGTTCACTGTTGGCCACAATCCTTTTCAACTCTGCCACCTCTTTTGTTCATTCGTCGTAAATATGATATCAAATAATCACTTGCTTTGCAACGCCCTACTTTTTCATCCAAACAAAAAAAAACAGCCGTATTACTACAGCTGTTTTTTTCAATATTTCGTCTCCTCAGTCTCTGTCTGGTCCGTAAGCTTTTCAAGCAACGGCTTTATCTGTCCGTCAATAAACTCACGCACTTGCCCACCGGCGCGCCCCGTATATTTTTCCGGCTTCATCAATTGCAGAATCTCTTCTTCCGTCAGGCCAAACGTCCCATCTTCGGCAATGCGTTTTACAAGGTCATTTTTCCTGCCGTGCACCTTTACCTGCTCGGCCGCTTCCATACTCAACACACGCATCTTCTCGTGCGCTTCCTGACGGTCGCCACCCTTTTTGACGCATTCCATAAGGATATTTTCCGTGAGCATAAACGGCAGCTCTTCCATAATATGCGCCGCTATGACGTTTTCGTTGACGACGATATCTGTAAAAACATTCAGCATCAATTCCAGTATCGCATCCGTTGCCAGGAAAGCCTCCGGAATGCTGATACGCCGGTTCGCGCTGTCGTCCAACGTGCGCTCGAACCACTGAATCGATGCCGTCAAAGCCGGATTGAGCGCATCGACGATGACGTAGCGTGCCAGCGAACAGACGCGCTCACACTTCATCGGATTGCGTTTATAGGCCATCGCAGATGAGCCGATCTGTGTTTTGCCAAAGGGCTCCTCAATTTCTTTTAAATGCTGCAACAGGCGAATGTCCGTCGCGCACTTGTGCAGGGATTGTGCAATGGCACTTAAACAGTTCAACAATCGAAAATCCGCCTTGCGGCTGTACGTCTGCCCCGTCACAGCATAAGCGCAGTCAAACGCCATCTTTTCACAGATAAGTTGTTCGAGCCGCTTTACCTTCTCTTCGTCATTATCAAACAGGCTCATAAAACTGGCCTGCGTGCCCGTCGTACCTTTCACACCGCGCAGGCGCATCGTGCTTAGGGTATGTTCCATATCTTCGATATCCAAAAGCAAATCCTGCAGCCACAGCGCCGCACGCTTGCCGACCGTCGTCAGCTGTGCCGGTTGAAAGTGCGTAAAGCCCAGCGTCGGCAGATCTGCATATTCCAAGGCAAACCGGCTCATTTTATCGATCAGTTTCAGCGTTTTTTGGTATACCAATTTTAACGCCTGCCTGAAAATAATGACGTCGGCATTATCTCCTACATAAGCGCTCGTCGCCCCGAGGTGAATGATGCCCTTCGCTTTCGGCGCAACATCGCCGAACGCGTGCACATGCGCCATCACATCGTGCTTAAACTTCTTCTCGTACGTCTTTGCCTGGTCGTAATCGATGTTGGTGACGTTTGTACGCATCTGTTCAAGCTGCTCGTCCGTAATATTCAGGCCAAGGTCGCGCTCCGCCTCAGCGAGTGCGACCCACAGCCGCCGCCAGGTCGTAAATTTGTTGTCGGCGGAAAAAATACCCTGCATTTGTGCCGACGCATACCGCTGCATCAGCGGATTTTCATATCGATCGGTTGCCATAATATGCCTCTCTTACTGCTCTGTAAATGCCTTAATGCGTCTTAACCCCTCTTCAATCTTCTCCAGCGAAGTTGCATAAGACAGACGCATAAATTCTTTCGTACCAAATCCTTCGCCCGGAATGACAGCTACAAGATAATTTTCCAAAAGCGCTGTCGCAAAATCGAGCGCACTATTTATTTTTACGCCGTTACAGGTTTTGCCAAACGTCTTCGAGATATCGACGTAGAGATAGAACGCACCGTCCGGCATAATGTATGACAGCAGCGGGATGTTCTGATCGATATAATCCATCATAAATTGCCGGCGCTCATCATACTGGCGCACCATA
>CALGIV010000176.1 GCA_937914785.1 uncultured Eubacteriaceae bacterium
TCTTCTATGTTTATACATTCAATTCCTTTGCGCTTTTCCTGCAGGTGAAAAGCGCGCAAAACCCCGCGGCTGGTTAGAATTCAAAGGGGGATTTCGCTGCTCAAACGAAAGTCCTCCGTCGCTCGGCAAGGCACGGCCTTTAAGCGGGCCGTGCCGCCTTGCTGAACCTGGCCGTGTATGCGTCGGCCAAGTTCCCGGCTGTTTTCCTGTGAGCCTTCAATATACCTTCTATCGTCTCCCCTTGAATTCTAAAGGCCGATAAGGGCAAGGGCTTGTATGTTGAATATGCATTTGAACAAATAATTAAATTTGGTGGGAGCCTGTGATTTTGTACACTGTTTTTTTAACTTGAAACATTTGATGTCACACACAATACAATAACTTTGTAATGACTCCAAAGCTTTACATTCAATAAACTCTTCTCAGGAAACAGACATTCAGCCAATAACAATTAAGCTCGATTAAGACCCCAAAGGAATACCCAAAAGAATCCGGCTTTGAAAAAGCAGGAGCGTTCTCTGATACATATTGAAAGCTTAAAGGAAGCGGGGCGGAAAATTGGCCGATACACGCACGGCCAATTTTAGCTTTGCGTCGCAGCCCGCCTAAAGGCTGCGGCGTGCGAAGCGACGGACGGCTTCCGCTTAAGCAACAACATCCCCCTGCTTTTTCATCCGCCGGCGGCTTTTTACCGCGCTTTTCAGCTGTTGGAAAAGCGCGAAGAAAACGTTTCTTAATATAAAAAAGCACAAAAACCTTATATTTCGTGCCATTTAATATACAACAATAATGTTTTCAGAACTTACTCGCTAGTTTATACGAGAAAAACGGTTACATTAAAATTACTTTTAAAAGTTTTTCAAAGAGCTAAATAGATTTTTATGGTTATATGCCCAATATTTCGCTTTTTTAACGCACTGCATACCACTCAGAAAATCTTTTATAAAACGATGTGATATATTACCTAATACTGCTTATTATGCGTTTTCTTATCTTTTTTTTCGCCTCTTAAAAAGGACATTATAGAACATATACCCATTAAATAATGGTTATATACCCTTAATCCGCTACTTCTGCGATTATGCGACAAGGCAACCCTGTCATCGCGGCGTAACGCACCGGAAAAGTATACGCTGTAAACACTTTACCGCCTGTGCATCTCATTAGTTCGCCCAAGTTGCATAAATTCTCGACGACAAAAGCCCCTCTATCCGCACAATACTGATCCATCGGCGTATGTTCCGTGCCGCGCCGTATCCCTGCACAGTCAATTCCGATGATTGCAACTTCCCTTTCGACCAGCGCCTCAATCAACACTTCGTCCAGTTGTGGATGCTCCTTAAAATATGCTTTGCTTCCATATGCAACATCGTCAATATATCCTGTGTAGAAAATAATGAACATCTCGTTCTCGATTTGCTCAATATCAATATCTTCCAAAGTAATGTCGCGTCCAACAACACTGCGCACGTCAAAGATGTGCGCCTTTAAGCGCAGATAATCCAACGGAAAATCCTTATCCATCACGTCAAAATGTGTACCCAAATGCCCTGCAAGTGCCTTCTTCTCATTTCCGCCGGCACTTCGCACCATCTCCTCAGTCACCAATACAGTCAAATCGATAAACATCTTATTTTTCCTCTAAAATCGCATCATTTAAAAGTACGCCATACATCACATCGCCTTGTGCAGCCGTGAATCGTACACGCCTGATTTCGCCCTGCAAAGCCTCTGTCGCCTGCACCTTACAATGAAGATAATTTTTCGTATAACCTTCATAGAAGAGATCGGAAGAGCGTCGTGTAGGGAAAGAGTGTAGATCTCGGTGGTCGCCGT
>CALGIV010000177.1 GCA_937914785.1 uncultured Eubacteriaceae bacterium
ATTCTAACCAGCCGCGGGGTTTTGCTGCGCTTTTCACCTGCAGGAAAAGCGCAAAGGAATTGAATGTATAAACATAGAAGAAGGAACAATAATTTATTTATTTCAAACATAGTAGATTGATTTTAAATGTAGGGATTAGAGGCAAAATCGTGGTTGTTACATCAATGGGTGTGCTTGACTTTTTTCAATGGCTTATTTTTACGTTTTTCGATAACAAAAAAAGTATGAATAATAAACCGAACAAAGTATGTTAAACTATCGGAAAACATTAAGATGATTTTGAAAATATTGCAATAAAAAAAGCTGTTGCGACGCGATACTTCGCAGGCAACAGCTTCATTTTGTTTATTGAGCTTTCGCCCATCGTTTCAGTTGCGGAAAGAACGATTCCATCTGAGCGCGCACTTCCGCTTCACTTTTGTCAGGGAAAGATTTGGCCGTAAACGGCAGGCAGAACTCGATCATCTCTTCCATCGTCATTTCGCCGACAAAAGCGCCGTTTTGATAGCAATGGCTGCAATAGTCCGCGCTTTTGCTCCCGTTTTTTTCTGTACCGTATGCTTCGTCGGAAAGCGGCATAGCACAACTCTGACAAAATTTCATTTCATTCATTTTTTCAATACTCCTTTTATTGGGATAGGTTTATTATACGACTTATAATATGACACTGAATGTCTTATTACAAATAATTGTCCAGTGTTTTTCGCAGTCTGTTTAGCATCTCGGCACGGATGTGCGTTGGAGCGAGCACTTCGGCAGCTGATCCGAAGGACGCGATATAGTCGAATATCCAGTTATTCATCGGCATCGAGAAAGTGACGGTATGGCTGCCGTCTTCATTTGAGGCGATGTGCTCGCCGGCAAATTCGTCGTAAACGCGAAAGTTCAATGAAGGGGCAATTTTCAGTGTCAGCGTGACGTATTCAGGTTGATAGGCCTGTGGTTTTTCAGCAGGTGTATAGGTGCGCTCGAACTGCTCTGCGGTAACCTTTAGGTTGCGCAGGCGGGAAAGCTTGAAAAAGCGCGTGTCGTCTTTGGCAAGGCAGTGTGCGATGAGATACCAGGCCGAGTGCTTGAACAGTAATTGGAGCGGTTCTGTTCGGCGAGATGTTTTTTTGCCGTTGACGCCGTAATAATCAAAAGCGATAATATTTTTGTTTAAAATAGCTTGTTTTAGCGTCTGAAAAAGATCGTCGTTTTGTTCGCCCCAACTGGCAAAATCAACCTGAAGCCAGTTGGCCGAGCTCTTTTGAAACAGTGCGCTTAATTTTCCGAGTACGTCGGAATGCGGATTTTGTTGTATTTGCGTAAGGCCGGACAATGCGCTTAACAGTTCGCTTTGTTCTTCTTCGCTGAAAAGAGAGCGGTCGAGTACGTAGTTTTCCAGCAGGCAGATCCCGCCGCCCTTGCCCTTTATTGCATAGACCGGAACGCCCGCGGCACTCAATGCGTCGATATCGCGGTAAATTGTGCGTGCCGATACTTCAAGGCGTGTGGCAAGTTCTTTGGCCGTTACCTGTTTTTCTTTTAATAAAATATAGATAATTTCAAACAGGCGATCTGCTTTCATCAAAGCTCCCTTCCATAAAGAATGAACAAAATGCCGCAGTTGTATGCGGCATTTGTTGTTTTATTTTACAACAATCGTATAAATTTTATTGGGTACATAGATTTCCTTGACGATGTTCTTGCCGGAAGTAAAACCCTGCACCTTTTCATCTGCCAGGACGAGCGTTTGAATCTGTTCCCGGCTCGCGTCCGTCGGAACGCTGATTACTGCGCGCAGCTTGCCGTTGACTTGGACCGGCAGATCAAAGTTTTCGTCAACCATTCTAGCTTCGTCACAGACCGGCCAGTCGGCTTCGTGCAGATATCCTTCGTAGCCGAATAATTGCCACATTTCTTCCGTAATATGT
>CALGIV010000178.1 GCA_937914785.1 uncultured Eubacteriaceae bacterium
AGTGCGATGCCGACGATTACGCCTAAGATACCGCCGATGCTCGTCAGGACGGAAGCTTCTGTTAAAAACTGATTTAAGATGCTGCGCTTCGGTGCGCCGAGTGCCTTTTTCAGCCCGATTTCACGCGTTCGTTCTGTAACGGAGACTAACATAATGTTCATCACGCCGATGCCGCCGACGAGCAGAGAAATGCCGGCGATCCAGATCAGCATGGTGTTCGTTGCGTTGCTCAATTCCTGCAGGCTTTTCGCCTGATCCAGCAAGTCGTCGCTTTTATAGCGAATCGTGTTTTCTTCTTCCGAGCTCGTAAGCGCGCGCGCATTTAAAATATCTTCTGCTTTTTTGCCCGCCGCCGTCATCGCATCGGTGTCAACAGCTTTTAAAATAACGGCGAGCGGTTCGTCAAAGTAATACAGCGCCGGCCAGATGCTGGAGGGGACGAATACCCTGCCGGAAGAAGTATCGGCGTACATATAATAGTCTTCAATCGTATTGATGACGGGTTCAAACTTGTTGATCTGGTCGACGACGCCGACAACGGTAAACGGTTCGCGCTTGATTTCAATCGTCTTGCCTAATGCGCTTTCGCCTTCAAAGAGTGTCTGCGCCGCTTTATTGTCGATAATGGCGACTTTACGGAATTGCGTATAATCGTCTTCGATAAACCCTCTGCCGGAGCGCACCTGCAGGCCTACGGTAGAAAAGTAGTTATGCTCGACGCCGTAAAGGCTCCCGCCGTTTAAGCCGACGTTGCCATAATAGATGCTGTCGACATAGTTGCGGATCGAGAGCAGCGTTAAAGATTCTACTTCGTCGATATCCAACAGGGCGGTGCGGTCTTCTTCACTGATGATGGGAATATTTTCCGGAATGCCCATATACTCCATCTCGTAAGGCCAGTCACCCTGGTAGAGCTGAACGGTCACCGTATTGTTGCCGGAGCCGATCAAGTTGTTTTTGATCTGTTCGTTCGTCCCTTTGATCGTCGAGACGATCGCAATGATGGAGGCGATGCCGATGATAATGCCCAGCATTGTTAAAAAGGAACGCATCTTATGGGATAAAATTCCCTGAAAAGATAGTCGAATATGTTCTACCATGTTCTTGCCTCCTAATAGTAATGGCCTTCGGCTTCTACCGTCGGCGCACCTTCTACGGCGTATTTGCCGTAGGGGAAAGCGATTTTATCTTCGAGGCCGACGCCGGATTTGATTTCCACGGCGTAGCCGTACAGGTTTTTGCCCGTCATTACGTATACCTTTTCCAGGCGGCCGCTGCCGTTGTCGCGCATCACATAATTTTTACCGTGCTCCTGGCGGACAAAGGCCATCGGCAGGTAAAGTTTGGAGCTTTCCTGCCAGTCTGTGTTGCCTTCTTCAAAGGTAATATCTACCCAGTCCCCAACATTCAACACCGTATCGGTGTCGATGAGCGCCGTAAATTCATAATAGGAATTGTTCGGATTTTCCGATCCCATAGAGTTGCCCTGCGGCGTCGGGAATTGCATAATTTCCGAAATGACGGCGCTGAATTGTCCTTCGATATTCCAGCTCGACACATAGACCTCTTGCCCGACGGAGATATTATCGAGATTTAATTCACTGACTGTGCCGGAAACGCTGTAGCCTTTTCCGCTTTGAATCGAGATGATCGGCTGGCCGGATTCGATATTATCCGGATCTTCCACGCTTGTGACGATGCCGTCGATATTGGCATATACACGGCCTTCTTTCTGCTCTTTCAAAGCGGCGTTATAATCGAGATCCAGTTGCTTTAAATCGAGCTTTAAGCTTTCGATTTCGTTTTCTTTTTCCGTGATCATACGGTTGATTTCGTCCTGTGAATAATGTGGGCCGCCAACATAGTCCGTCGTCGTTGCAATTTGATGGAAAGTGGCATATTTTTCATCGATGCCTGCAGCGCTGATTGCGCCGTCCTTATCGACTGTAATGCCTGCGCTTAAGTCCCACGTATCTGTTTGTGTGTCCGCAGACAGCGCTTTTGTCGTCCAGTCGTACATCAGTACGAAATTCTCATAATAAAGGAGAAACTTAGCGTATTTGCCTTCTTTAATCAGATAGTCGAGATACTCTTTTTCAACCGTGGTTGTCTGGTAGGCACAATTAAAGATAAACGGATCTGTTGCTGTGCCGGAACCGCCGACAGGTTTGCTGCCTGTCGTAATACTGTCTGCCAGGTTGACAAAAGGCGGCGGGGAAGGTGCGGCTGAAGGCTTCAGCTTTTTAAAGCCTGCCAGTTCCCGCTCCGCTTTGGTAATTTTATTCTTCGTAATTTGCATATCTAATTCGATAAGTTCAACCGAAATCGACTGAATTGTCTGGTCGTAAGAGAGCAGGATGTCACCTGCACTGACCGTCTGGCCCTCGCTGACATGAACTTCATTGACGAGCAGGTCGGCGTTTAAGTAAACATTCTGGGAGTTGCCCGCCTTGATGTAGCCATAACTGCCGAACTGGTCGCCCCAGGCGTGTTCGCGTATGCGTTCGACGGGGTAGACATCTACTTTTTTCTTGTTGGCATAGCGGACGATAAAGACAATGGCAACGATGACGGCCAGGATGGCGAGTGAAAGCAAGGTGTAAAAGAGCGCCTTTTTCTGCTCGCGCATTTCTGCAAATTTGCTCATAGTTCTTCCTCCTCATCCAAATTGACATCGTTTGAAAGCTCACCGTCGCGGATGACGATGATTTTTGAAGCGCGCTGAGCGATCTCGCGTTCGTGCGTGATCGTTACGACGGTCGTGCCTTCTTCGTTCAGGCTGGCAAAAATATCCATAATCTGTTCGCCGGACTTCGTGTCCAGCGCACCTGTTGGCTCATCTGCCAAAATGATGCGCGGATTGTTGACGATTGCGCGCGCGATGGCGACGCGTTGTTTTTGTCCGCCGGATAGTTGGGTCGGATTAAAATCCATACGGTCTTCAAGGCCGACACGGCGCAGCGCTTCTTCTGCAATCGGTTTGCGGTCTTTTTTCTTGATACCGCTGTAATAAAGCGGCAGTTCCACGTTTTCCAGCGCGCTTTGGCGCGGCAGCAGGTTAAAACTCTGGAAAACAAATCCGATGCTCTTGTTGCGAAATTCGCTCATTTTAACGTCATCAAAAGACAAGATATCTTCCTCGTCAAAAAAGTAGCTGCCGGAAGTTGGCATATCCAGGCAACCGATGATATTCATCAACGTCGATTTACCGCTGCCGGAAGGGCCCATAATCGCCAGATATTCTCCTTGATTAATCGTCAGGCTGATATCTTTTAAAACGGGAATGTCTATCTCACCCTGATGATAAGTTTTGTAAATATTCTTCAATTCGATCATAACGGCCTACTCCCTTTTATCCGTCATGTCGCTGTCATCTGTGCCGTCAGGCGGCAAGGCTTCCTGTGTGCCGTCGCCATCGTCAACAGGTTTCTCATAGTCCGGGTCTTCAAATCCGGGCTGGTCGAAACCGGGGTCTTCAAGTCCGGGTTCATCGACAATGAATTCTTTTGTTGTCTTCATACCCCGTTTCAGCCCTTCTTCAGGGAAAGCGATATAGTCTTCAATCGTAAGACCGTCCAGGACTTCATAGGTATCCAGTTCGGCGTTGTATTCCCCGAGCGTGACACTGCGCTTTTCCAATCTGTCGCTTGCATTGGCTGCCCAAACATAAGCACCGCCTTCAACGTCGGCGTCAATAATATAGAAGCTGCCTAAAAACAGCGCGTCGCCGCCTTCAGCTTGCCCGTAATCCGGTTCAATTGTGACGTGCTGGCCCATCATCAGACCTTCGGCAGAGTCCATATTGATATAAAAGGCGTATTTGGAAGCGCTTTCACCGCCGCCGCTGTTATAACCATCATAATAATAGTTGCCATTATTGTTTTCGTCGACGGGCTGACTCGTGTCGATATTGGAAATATAGCCTTTCCAGGTTTGAGACACGTCGGTGCGGGAACGAATCAGCACGGGCATATCGACATTGAGCATTTGGACATTTAACTCCGTTACCGTGCCTTTGATCATATAGTCGCCGGACTTCATAATCACCATAAAGGCCGATGGAGTGCCGCCGTAGTCGCCACCACCACCGGCATTATTAGGGTCGTTAATCGTCTTAATACTGCCGGCCATCGTCGCGACGATAACAGAATTATCATACTTCTTTTTCAACTGATCGTACTCCAATTGCTTTGCACGCATATTATATTCTGTCTGTTTGATCTCTGCCTGCAAACTTTGGATCTGCAGGGTATAGTCCAGCTGGCTGTCGCTCGGCGCATGTTGCCTTTCTTTTTCAAGTAAGGAAATTTCATCCCGACTTGTGGAAATGGTGCTCTGCATCCGCTCAATGTCCAGACTGATTTGTGAAAGCTGCAATCCGATATCGCTGTTATCGTAGGAGAACAGCTTGTCGCCAACGGCGACTGTCTGACCAGCTTCGACGTAAATTTCATCGATCGTTCTGCCTGATTCGATATTGATATCCAATGTTTCCTGCGATTCGACGACACCGGAAAAACGACTGGCTGTACCGGTGATGTCCGCGCCGGTAATCTCGCCGACAGACATGACATAAACCTGATCGGCAGTATTGCTGCCGGAGAAAAAGAAAAAGAGCAGCAGCGCAATGATGAGCAGCAGAACAATCCCTGCAATAATTATCGTGCGCTTGCTGAATCGTTGTGATAATTTGGCCATAGTGCCCCCTTTACATATGTCGTTAGTTATAATGAACTGATGGATATTGTGTACTTTTAATGTGCTCATAGTAACACAATAAAAGGAGATATTCAAGAGATTTACGGCGGGTGATACAGATGCGGTCTACATTATAACACCGTAATCCCATTACTAAAGACCGAAGAAAGAGGGAATTTTATTACAGAAAAATAAAAAGAAATAAATGAATTGGTTTTGGTTGTTAAAAGATATGCGAAGCGAAAGGGGATTCAGATAGTATAAAGTACGATAATAACAAAATAATAAATAAAATGAATGCGCGGCAAAGAGGATGATATGAGTGGTTATTAATTTTGCAAATAAAAAACTGCCTGCTGCGCAGACAGTTTTTTGTTTTTAGAAAGTCAAGTTGTTATTGAAGGCAAGAGCCGTCTCTTAAACCTTGGCCGCCGCCTTTACCGCCGCCACCGCCAGCGCCAGCGCCGGTGCCGTCACAAATACCCGTGCCGCTTCCGTCGCGTGCGCCGGAACCTGTGCCTCTTTGTGCGCCAGTGCCGTCCTGAGCACCGATGCCGGTGCCGTCCTGGGCGCCAACGCCCGTGTTGTTGCTATTGTTTTTCTGCTGTTGGCCGCTGCCTGCATTGCCGCCGCCGAGTCCAAGATAGAGTCGGTCATTCTGGCAAGTGCCGGTGCCGTCGCAGTTTTCCAGTCTTTCAATGATGCTTTGAGCAACTTCGGCAGAGATACGGCCGCATTCAACTTGTTGTTCCAGGCGATCTTTCTTCGCTTCCAGTTTGCTTTCAGTCATTTTCCCAGATGCGGCAAATACCGGTAATGTCAGAAGAGAAATCGCAATTAATGTGGTTAGTGTAAACAGAATTTTTTTTGTTTTCATAGTGTTACACCTCCTTTGTGCCTTAATGATAAATCACGAATGTGACAAAACAATGTTTTTATGGGAAAATATTTATGATATTTTTTATTTGAATGTCATAAAAAAACCATATTCACTGTTATAATAGGAATTAAAGATAAGTTAAATAAGTTTGAGGAGTAATCATGAAAATATTAATAGCAGACGATCATAAACAGATTACGGAAGTTCTGGGTCGATATGCGACAGATGAGGGTTTTGAAGTCCATTATGCGTTTGACGGGCAGCAGGCGTACGAGACGTTTCTTCAACATGATTTTGATATTATTTTACTGGATGTGATGATGCCTGTGATGGATGGATTTGAAGTATGCAGAAAAATCAGACAGCAATCGACCGTGCCGATTATTATGATAACGGCGCGCGGCGAAGACTTTGAACGTATTATGGGGCTGGACATCGGCGCGGACGATTATATCGTCAAACCCTTTGCGCCCGGAGAAGTAATGGCGCGCGTTCGCGCGATTTTGAGGCGGATTGGCACACAGACAGATGATCAAACGCAGGCACAAGTAAAACAGTATGACAATTTGACCGTGAATCTCGATACTTTTGAAGTGCATATCGACGATGAGGAAATTGCGCTGACGAAAAAAGAAATTGAGCTATTATGGACGCTGCTGTCGAATCCCAATAAGGTTTTTACAAGAGATAATCTTTTAGACAGTATTTGGGGTTATGACTATTACGGCGATAGCCGGACGGTGGATTCTCATATCAAGCGCCTTCGGGCAAAACTGGACGAAGTGCCACATATGTGTTGGGAGATTAAGACGATTTGGGGTGTTGGTTACAAGTTTGAGGGCAGCTGCGATGAAGAGTAAATTAGCCAGGAAACTGGTGTTGTATTTTACAATCTCGGCCCTCATTTTTGCTCTTGTAGTTGGTGGTGTATTTGCGTATTTATTTACTCGCGAGACAACGGCGCACCATAGAAGGGATCTGGAAAGCCGGGCGACGGGCATTGCGCGAACGTTGGCGACTTATCTGCAGGGAGGGGAAATTTCGGGCGGCAATAATAGTAATAATAGCAATAGTGGTAATAGTGGCAGTGGACAGGGAAAGGGACAAGCCAATAAATCGGAGCACGCGGGCAGCGGTGGGTTTGGGATATATTTAAAACTTATTGGAGATGTCTCGATGGGAGATGTCTGGCTTGTCGAT
>CALGIV010000179.1 GCA_937914785.1 uncultured Eubacteriaceae bacterium
ACCGCATGGACAAATATACGCCGACGCTGTTGGATTTAGGATTGAAGGGCATTATCGGGAAAGGAAACCGCAGTCCGGCGGTGATCAATGCTCTCGTGCGTAATCAGGCGGTCTATTTTGCGGCGGTCGGCGGCGCGGCTGCACTGACGCTGAAATGTATCGTCGAAAGCGAGGTCATCGCTTATGACGATTTGGGCACAGAGGCGGTGCGCAGGATGGTCTTTAAGGACTTTCCCGTCTTTGTGGCGATTGATGCGTATGGTGGAAATGTTTATGAACAGGTGTAAAAACAGGGAACAAAATTGTCAAATAAATAACAATGCAGCTTCAGCGAATGTTCATAAACTGCCATAGTTAAAAGTACATCGATATATAAATATATATTTATTGTGAACCAATTAATATTGCATAACAATTCGGCATTTTTAACATTAATTAACAGACGTTAAGAGAAGTATTTTGAAATCTTGGTATGAAATCAGCAAAAGCACAGATGGCGCAGTTTCAGCAGAGGTCTTGTTTTTATTATTCAAGATGTTCAGAGGGTAAATATAGATTTAGATCAGCAGATATGCCCCGCGAACGATATTGAGAAGAGAGTAAAAGATGTAACAGTTATTTTAATATGACAGTTAGTGTCTTATTTTATTTGTTATTATAGTAGAATAACAGGGCCCAAGCGGGGCTGTATTCAGTCAGGGAAGTCGAAAGGAGTAATTGTGGTGGATACTGTAATGATAAGTGATGCACTGGAAGAGTTCGTTTTGCAGGAATATGGCAGCGATGCGGAGGCGATTATGGCGTATCTGCCTTCTTTTCCGATAAAGCCTAATGAAATAAAAGCCGTAATGATCAATGAAGTGGTTGCCGACCGGCCGAAAGAGGATTTTTACAGTGCGGCGCAGTCGCCATACTATATGCAAACGACGAGTGCTCTTTTTCAGAAAGCAGGGGTTGCAGTCGGCGGTATGCAGGATATATTGGATATGGGGGTTTATGTCACGAGTGCGCTTAAACTGCCCAAGCCTGCATCCGGCGTCGACACGGCGGATATTAGGCGTTATGTTTCGCTTTTAAAAAAAGAATTGGCATTATTCTCAGCATTAAAAGCTGTGATGCTGATGGGCGATGTCGCCAGAAAAGCCGTCAATATAATTTCAAAAGGCGAGACCGGAAAAAACGCGCTACCCGCTGTCTCTACTTATAAACTGCGCCATTCGGAAATATGGTATGAGGAAGTGCGTCTGTTTCCCGCCTATATTATGACCGGAAAAAATCTTGCGATCGAAAAGTCCAAAATGGAGATGTCGGCCGAAGAGCTAGCGAAGATGCTGGCATTTATCAGCCGGTGAGCGGAGCGGCAAGCAGCGTTTGAAGGCTTTGGAAAACCATCACAAAATAAACAAGTGCGGGGTAATTTTTTATCCCGCACTTGTTATAAGAAACAAAATACTTTTATACTTAAAAATTCTTATAATCTTTGATTTCAAATGTAATCAAATTTACAGTTTCGGCGTATCTTTTCCTTCTGCAAAGATGCAGATCGTGCCGGGGCCGACGTGGCTGCCGATTGTTGGGCCGAGGTCTGTAATACGGTAGCTTTTACAGGTAATGTGCTGCTCTAAAAATTGCTTTAATTTTAAAATGCTCTCTTTTGCATCGGCGTGTGTGAGCGTGATGACCTGTTCATTTAAATCTTCGCCGGCAAATTCGTAGAGCATCTCAAGCATTTTGGCGAAGAGTTTCTTTTCTCCGCGCACTTTATATAACGGGATCAACTTGCCGTCTTTCATCTGGCACAACGGGCGGATGCCGAGGACGTCTCCGACGAAGGCGCTGGTCTTGCTTACTCTGCCGCCGCGGAAGAGGTATTCCAGCTTCTCCGGCGTAAAGATGTGTACGACCTGTTCGGCGTAGGCGGGAATATAGGATTTAATCTCCTGGATAGTATAGCCTTTTTTAGCCATTTCAGCAGCTTTTAATATCACAAGCCCGCATCCGGCGGAAGCGCATTTGGAATCCAGCACTTCGATGGCTGCGTCCGGGTAGTTGTTTAATATCTCTTCGCGCGCCAGCATGGAAGTGTTGAATGTTCCCGACAGTTCTGACGAAAAGGCGATGTATAAGCAGGGGCGCCCTTCTTTTGCCATCTGTTCAAAATACTCATAGAATGTCGCAAAAGTGATCTGCGCTGTCTGGAAAACGGCTTCATCGCGCATTTGGTCAAAGACATCCAGGGCGCTGATCGTCACGCCGTCGTAGTATTCCGCATCATCTCTGATAATGATAAGCGGAAAACAATGGATGTCATTGTCTGTTATTTCATGAGGAAATAAATCAGCCGCACTGTCGCAGGCTATTTTTACGTTCATAAGTCATATACTCCTTTCTTTTTGTGAAGAAAATTATATAATATATTGTATAAGAATACAATAGCACAGTATGGTTTAAATATTCTTTAAAGGTGGTTGTATGGACGATTGGTTGGATGATTATCGCGTACAATTGGTTGAGAAAAAGAAAATTGTTCTCAAGATTAAGGTGATACCAAAAGCGCCGAGCTGTGCGTTTAAAGGTGTGATGGCGGATGGCACAATCAAGCTGGCAATAGACAGGGCGGCTGAAAAGGGTAAAGCGAATGCAGCGGTTTGTTCGTTTCTTGCAAAGGCTTTTGATGTGCCGAAGGAGAACGTGCGCATTCTTTCAGGTCAGACGGCGCGGTCGAAATTAGTTGAAATTATAAAGGAGTAGGCTTATGGACAGAATACTGAAAGGGCAGTTGACCGAAGTACCCGTGCGATTTTTCTTTGTCGACAGCAGCTTAAGTGTTGCAGAGATGCAGAGGTTGCATAAGAGTACGGCAGTCGCCACAGCGGCAGCGGGCAGGCTGTTGAGCGCAGGACTTATGATGGGCGCGATGATGAAGAATGAAAGCGATGCGCTGACGCTGCGCATCAATGGCAACGGCGAAATTGGCCGCATTATCGTCGTCGCAGACAACGCGGGACGTGCAAAGTGTGAAATTTTAAATCCGCAAGTTGCATTAAATATTAATGATAAAGGCAAGCTGGACGTCGCCAAAGCGGTGGGGATCGGCATTTTGACGGTGACTATGGACATCGGTTTAAAGCAGCCGTTTAGCGGCACGATTGAGCTGTTGACATCGGAGATTGCCGAAGATATCGCTTATTACTACGCTGCAAGCGAGCAGATTCCGACCGTGTGTGCGCTGGGCGTAAAGGTTCAGGCGGATATGCAGAGTGTTGCGTGTGCGGGCGGGTTTATTATTCAGCTGCTGCCGAATTGTCCGGAGGACGTCATCGATTTTTTAGAAGCGCGAATGGCAGAGCTTCCTCCGATGACGACACTATTGGAGGAAGGCAGAAATATCGAGGAGATTCTGGATAGGGTATTTGCGGACAAGTATGCGTATAAGATCGATGCCGTCATTCCGGCAGCTTATCATTGCGACTGCGACAGAAGACGCGTAGAACGCGCGGTTATTTCGATGGGACGTAAGGAGCTTGAGGCGCTGTTGGCCGAGGAGGAAGAGATTGAAGTGCGGTGTCATTTCTGTAACAGGCAGTATAGATTCAACAGAGCGGAAGTTGAAGATTTGATTGCACAATTATAAGTTGTATTGAACTTATTGTGTATGATATACTTATACAGTATGTGACTTTTGTTGGAGGAAAGCGGATGTTTGACAAACTGGATTTTATTTTAAGTAAATACGAAGAATTGAACGATATGCTCAGCGATGCCAATATTATCGCCGATCAGAACAAGTTTCGCGAACTGGCCAAGGAGCACGCCCATATCGAACCCATCGTTAATAAATATATCGAGTATAAGAAGAAGCGGGATGATCTGGCCGGCAATAAAGAGCTGTTAAATGATAAGCTGGATCGGGACTTTCGCAAGATGGTGGAAGAGGATATTGCGCAGTTGAGTGAGGAATTGGAGCAGGCTGCCGAGGAATTGAAGATTTTATTGCTGCCGAAAGATCCGAATGATGAAAAAAGTGTCATCATCGAAATACGGGCCGGCACAGGCGGGGATGAGGCGGCGCTGTTTGCCGGCGATCTGTTGCGCATGTATATGCGCTACGCGGAGCGCAAGCGGTTTAAAACAGAGATTTTAAGCTCAAATCCCATCGGCATCGGAGGCTATAAAGAAATTATCTTCTCGATCGAGGGGATGGGCGCGTACAGCCGATTGAAATATGAAAGCGGTGTACACCGTGTACAGCGAATCCCGCAGACGGAATCTGGCGGCAGGATTCATACATCTGCATCGACGGTAGCCGTGCTGCCGGAAGCCGAGGATGTTGAAATCAATATTTCTCCGAATGATCTGCGCATCGATGTGTTTCGTTCGGGCGGTCATGGCGGGCAGAGCGTGAATACGACGGACTCTGCCGTACGCATCACGCATTTGCCGACCGGCGTAGTCGTGACCTGTCAAGATGAAAAATCGCAGTTAAAGAATAAAGAAAAGGCGATGAAGGTATTAAAAGCGCGCATTTACGAGATGGAGCTGAAAAAGCACAGCGAGGAGATGGCGCAGAACCGCAAGAGCCAGGTGGGCAGCGGAGACCGCAGTGAGCGGATCCGCACGTACAACTTTCCGCAGGGACGCATTACGGATCACCGTATCGGAATGACAGTCTATAAGCTCGAAGCATTTTTAGACGGAGAGATCGACGAGATGATCGACGCATTGCATCTGGCGGAACAGGCGGAGTTGTTGAGCAGTCAGGAATAGCAAGATGAAATGGTTGGATATATCACAGGGAGAAAACAGTCAGGCCGCGATTGAAGCGGCGAGTGCCATCATTCGTACCGGCGGAATCGTCGCCTTTCCGACAGAGACAGTCTATGGATTGGGCGCCGATGCCTTTTGTGAGCCGGCGGTGCGTCGGGTATTTGAAATCAAGGGCCGTAAGGCCGATAATCCGCTGATCGTGCATGTTGCCGATATGAAGGATTTGGACAGATTTGTCGAAGAGATCAAGCCGTGGGCGCGGCAATTGATGGCGGCCTTTTGGCCGGGAACGCTCAGCATCGTATTGAAAAGAAAGCCGGGCAGCTTTTCTGACGTTGTGACGGGCGGCCTCGGCAGTGTTGCCGTGCGTATGCCGGATAATAAGGCGACGCTTGCGTTGATTCGCGCTTGTAAAACGCCGCTCGTCGGGCCGAGTGCGAACCTGTCGGGTTCTCCCAGTCCGACAAAAGCGGTGCATGTGAAGCAGGACTTTGACGATAGAATTGAAGCGATACTTGTCGACGATGCGGCGTATATCGGTATTGAGTCTACGGTCGTCGATGGGCGCGGGGACTTTCCGGTTATTCTAAGGCCGGGCGCGATTACACTGGACATGCTGCGCGACGTTGTGGGGCAGGCGGCTTTGCAAGACAGCGCTGATGTGGAAGTGCCGCGTTCGCCTGGGATGAAGTATGCGCATTACCAGCCGAAAGCGCGTGTCTGGCTCGTCGATGGAGACGGCAAAGCGGAAAAGATTCGGCGGTTTTTGGCCGAAAACGAGCATACGGGCTTGTTTCTTTCAAGTGAGCTGGCCCATAGGATAGAGGCGCCAATGGTCATAACATATGACGATACGATTAAGGCGGCGCAACTGTTTTACGCGGCGTTGCGGGAGTTTGACGAAGCGGGCGTTGCGGCCATCGTGTGTGAGGTTGTTGACGAAAGCGGTCTTGGATATGCGTTGATGAACCGTATGAAAAAGTCTGCCGACAATCATTATATTCAGTGAGGTGCGATTGGATGAAAAAGATACTGTTTGTCTGTACGGGGAATACGTGCCGTAGTCCGATGGCGGAGCGTTTATTCAACGATATGGTGTGTAAAGCGGGTATGGGCAGTATGGTGTGCGCTTCTTCGGCGGGCCTGGCGGCTTTTGACGGGATGAAAGCGACGGATGAAGCGTTTGCCGTTATGCTGGCTCAAGGGATTGATATCCGCAGCCACCATGCGAAGCAGTTGACGAAAGAAGCTGTTTCTGATGCCGATATTATTCTCGGGTTGACGGACAACCACGCTGGTACGATGCGCAGAGCGTTTGCGGCGCATAAGGACAAGATTTTCAGTGTGGGAGAATATGTCGGTACACAATTGCAGGTACAGGACCCCTTTGGGCAGGGATTGGATGCTTACGTAGAGACCTGCACACAATTGCAGGAGGCTTTTGAACTTTTAATCGATGAACTAAAAGGAGCGGAAGAATGAAAATAGCACTGGGATGTGACCATGCAGGCTTTGCATTAAAACAAGCCTTAAAACGGCATTTACAGCAGGCGTACGAGGTGCTGGATATCGGATGTCATTCGGCAGAGCGTGCAGACTATCCGGATTACGGCATTGCGGCGGCGCAGAAGGTTGCCGACGGCGCTTGCGAGATGGGGGTGCTCGTATGTGGCAGCGGCATCGGTATTTCGATTGCGGCGAATAAGGTGAAAGGGGTGCGTGCCGCATTGGCCTGTGATGTGGAACGGGCAAAGCTGGCCAGGCAGCATAACGACGCGAATATGGTGGCCATCGGCGCACGGTTTACAAATGAAGTGCAGGCAAAAGCCATTGTCGAAGCATTTCTGGCGACAGGCTTTGAGGGCGGACGTCATCAGGGACGTGTTGAAAAGATTTTAAAGTATGAGGAAAGCGAGGCGAAATGATGGAAAAAAATGTAAGGCCAAGCTGGGACGATTATTTTATGCAGATATTAGAGACCGTTAAAACGCGTTCTACCTGCTTAAGGCGGCAGGTTGGTGCGCTGATCGTTAAAGACAAACGCATCGTTGCGACGGGATATAATGGCGCACCGTCGGGGTTGTTGCATTGCTACGACGTCGGTTGCATCCGTGAGAAGTTAAAAATTCCAAGCGGAGAAAAGCACGAATTGTGTAGAGCGATCCACGCGGAGCAGAATGCCATCATTCAGGCGGCGGCGCATGGCGCCCGTATACAGGGAGCGGTGATGTATATTACATGCAGTCCGTGTGTATTGTGTGCGAAGATGATTATAAATGCCGGGATTGAAAAGATTGTTTTCAGCGGAGAGTATCCCGATAAGATGGCGATCGATATGCTGAATGAAGCCGGGGTAGAGATGGTGCGGTATGAACAGGTAAATACATAGAGCTGTAAAGCTCTTTTTTATTGATTGATGAGATAATTATACCATTGAACTGGTGTAATACTTACCTAACAGATAGAACTCACAGGTTACAATCAATTCTATGCCTTTATTTTTCACCACTTCAATACGATAGCCGAGTCCTTGATAAACGTCGATATCAAAGAGAGCACCGCCGATATTTTCATCAACATAGCCGTCGATATGAAGCGCGAAAACAGGCGGTTTTTTATATTGAATGGTTCGTGTAAAGTCAGTCAATCCTATTATTATTATCAGTAAAAAAACAACAATAAGGATGATGAGTATTCGCGGAATGATTTTATTGATTTTATTTTCGTTCATCTCTTAATACCATCTTAAATAAGCGTATCTGCAAGCGTATGTTGGGAGTTTGTCATATGTTTCCCAGCTATTACTTGTGCCACTGACCCATAAGTGATAATTGGTTGAATGCTGAGCGATCTTGAAATCATAGTACTGGTAACCAGAATAATTGGCATAGTAACTATCTCTTTGTGTGCAGTATCCTGTATGGTCCCAGCTTCCATCAAATGTTTTATCTAAAGCAAGGAAGTCGCCTGGGCGCACATTTAAAGAAAGATACCAAATACCCGAAGTTGTGTACGTAGTTCCCCAGTACTTCGTAAAAGTGTCTGCTCGAATCCAGGTGTATGAATGAGAATGACCATAGGTGCCATCTGCGTATAAAGTTCTTTTATGCCACCACCCTGAAGAAGGGCTACTATATACATATTGGCTTTGTCCTGCATATTCTAATATTTGTGATACAAAATTAGTGCAATCAGCAGAAAAAATTTCATATGTTGGCCAATTATGATTAATTGCATATTGTGTGGCATATTGTATTCCTCTTGTGTTGTTCAAACCTTTACTGGTATTTTTGGGAGCACGATAATATTTTTCATAATTTGTAGAATACGGTGCAAAAGATGGAAGAAGTAAAACCAAATCTAATTCATCGGATACTAATTTAATACTTTTTCTGCCAGAGGTGTATGACAAGATTTCTTTGTTGCATTCATCATTTTCATAAATATCAAAGAAGCATTCTAAAACCTTTAATGAATCGCTATTTTGGAACTTTTTGTTTTCATCTGGCCATTCGATATACCGATGCATAGCATATCGATAATCTTTCCAGTTTTCATCATTTAACTCGTTCAAATAATATTCTTTCTGTAATACTTCTAAAAATTCAGGAATTTTCTTTTTTAAATCTTTAATGGCAGAATCAGGATTTTCAAAAGTGACATATAGTGGATTTTCTATGCCATTGATTACAATTACGCCACTATCAACGATTTTATCAATTCCTGATAAGGGCATCCCGGGATTTGTTTGGCTTTTTACGGGCAGTTCTATGGTACTATCCCATTTTATTACAGATTTTGATTCATTTGCTACTACAGGAGATGTAATGCTAACTAGGATTATTAAAATTAATGATATGAAATATATTTTTTTCTTCATATCCTTATTCCTTTTCTATTTAATACTTTTATTTTTATAATTACCTCCAATTATTAGATTTTAAGATATATTCAAGTATAAATAAAGAAAGTTATGTAATAGTTTACATTAAAAGATAGTTCCTGTCAAGAAATTTGTATTATTTTAAAGACAATAAAAAAGAGGCTGTGAACAGCCCTTTTTTATTTCGTAATAAATTTAGTCATTGTATCCGTGCGCTTCCGCCAGCATCATATCTTTAACTTTCATCAGGCGGATTTGCGTACTGCGTTCATTTTCGTCCAGCTTCATCGTAATGAATTTGATCGTCTCCTGCGTCTGCGGAATCATAACGTGCTCGAGTGCATTTACTCTGCGGCGCGTCTTTTCGATTTCCGCGGCCATTAAGCGGCAGGATTGCTCTACTTCGGCCAGACGAAGCATATCGGGCAGGATGTCTGCTAAGGATTTTACGGCTCCGTCCAAATCGCTTGAGGTGAAAGCAAACCCGTAGGAGTAGATGTCGTTAGGGTCCGAGGTGCGCGTCTTATACTCGAATACCGGAATGTTCACACTCATCACGTTACGTTCGGAGGTTTCCAGAAAAACTTCCTGCTTTGGCGCCATCAATGCGACCTTTAAGGCTTCGCTGGACATAGCGGCCTTCGCAATGACGAAGTTTTTATTGGCAGCTAAAATGCCTGCTTCCACTTTTTCGCGCAACGCTTTGTTTTCTCTGACCATTTCCAGGAACTGGCGCATCAGTTCATCTCGTTTGTCTTTGAGCAGTTTATGTCCTCTGATGGCCGTCGTCAGCTTTTTCTTCAGCCGGTTTAATTCCATTCGGGTCGGATTAATCGTGGTAGATGCCAACTATGTTCCCCCCTTTGGTAAATTTTTTGGTTTCGATCTTATACTTTGCCGTAATATTCATCGAGGAATTCGTCCTTGATTCTCTTCAGCTCACTGCGTGGCAGAATAGACAACAGCCTCCAGCCGATGGCAAGCGTTTCTTCGATGTCGCGATTTGCCGTGTAACCCTGAGAGACATATTCGTTTTCGAAAGCATCGGCAAACTTCGCATACAACTTGTCGATGTCGGTTAGCGCAGCTTCGCCCAAAACGACCATCAATTCCTTCGCGTCCTTGCCGCGGGCATAGGCGGCGAAGAGCTGGTTCATCGTGTTGGCGTGGTCAGCTCTCGTCTTGCCTTTGCCGATTCCCTTATCTTTTAATCGGGAAAGCGACGGCAGAACGTCGATCGGCGGTGCGACACCTTTGCGGTATAAGTCGCGGCTTAAGATGATCTGGCCTTCCGTGATGTATCCCGTCAAGTCGGGAATCGGATGCGTCTTGTCGTCTTCCGGCATCGAAAGGATCGGAATCAAAGTGATCGAGCCGTTGGAGCCTTGTTGTCTGCCGGCGCGTTCGTAAATTGTCGCAAGGTCGGTATACAGGTATCCCGGATATCCGCGGCGGCCCGGTACTTCTTTACGGGCGGCGGATACTTCACGCAGCGCGTCGGCGTAGTTCGTGATGTCGGTTAAGATAACCAGCACGTGCATGTTCTTTTCAAACGCTAAGAACTCGGCGGCCGTGAGTGCCATACGCGGTGTGGAGATACGCTCGATCGCCGGGTCGTTTGCCAGGTTGACAAACATAACCGTTCTGTCGATCGCGCCTGTTTCGCGGAAACTCTCGATAAAGAAGTTTGATTCTTCAAATGTGATCCCCATCGCGGCGAAAACAACGGCGAATGGTTCACTCGTACCGCGCACTTTTGCCTGGCGGGCAATCTGCGCGCCGAGGTCTGCGTGAGGAAGACCACTGCCGGAGAAGATCGGTAATTTCTGTCCGCGGACGAGGGTGTTCAGTCCGTCGATCGCGCTGACGCCGGTTTGAATAAATTCTTCCGGATATACGCGTGCCGCAGGGTTCATTGCGAGGCCATTGATGTCTTTGCGGGCTTCCGGCAGGATTTCAGGGCCATCATCAATCGGGCGGCCGAGGCCGTCGAATACGCGGCTGAGCATATCTTCACTGACGCCCAGTTCCATACTTCTGCCGAGAAAGCGTACTTTACTGTTGGAAAGGTTGATGCCGGCTGCTGGTTCAAAGAGCTGTACGAGGGCGTTATTGCCATCGATTTCCAGCACTTTGCAGCGGCGCGTCTCGCCGTTGGCAAGCTCAATTTCGCCCAGTTCGTCATACGTGACGTCTTCAACGCCCGTAACCAGCATCAAAGGACCCGCAACCTCTTGGATTGTTCTATACTCTTTAGGCATTAGAAGTCCTCCTTCTTACTAAGATTGTTGATGTCGACTTCAAGCGTTTTCAGAATCTTGTCGTATTCTGCTTTTACCTGATCCGACGGGACGTATTTAAATCGGCCGATTTGCTCGCGAACTTCCAATTTAACCAAGTCGTCGATTGCCGTCCCTTTCGAAAGCGCTTCACCCGCCAGTTCATAGTAATTCAATACGAGCTGCATCAGCAGGTATTGCTTTTCGAGTGGCGTGTATGTGTCTACTTCGTGGAAAGCGTCCTGATGCAGAAAGTCTTCGCGGATAGAGCGTGCAGCTTCAAGCTTCAATCTGTCTGGTGCGGACAGGGCGTCCATACCGACAAGTTGAACGATTTCCTGCAGTTCCGCTTCGTCCTGGAGCAGGCGCATCATCTGTGCGCGCAGTTCCATCCAGTCGCTTTCGACGTTTTCGTTAAACCACGGTCCCATATTGCTTTCATACAGCGAATAGCTGTTCAGCCAGTTGATAGCCGGGAAGTGGCGGCTGTAAGCCAATGCTGAGTCCAGACGCCAGAACACTTTAACGATACGCAGGGTTGCCTGACTGACCGGCTCGGAAATATCGCCGCCGGGCGGAGATACCGCACCGATAACGGAGAGTGAGCCCTGTCTGTCGTCACCGCTTAACGTGATAACGCGTCCTGCGCGTTCGTAGAATCCTGCCAATCGGCTGGAAAGATAGGCCGGATAGCCTTCTTCGCCGGGCATTTCTTCCAGACGGCCGGACATTTCACGTAGCGCTTCGGCCCAGCGTGAGGTGGAGTCCGCCATCAATGCGACGGAATAGCCCATATCGCGGAAGTATTCTGCAATCGTAATCCCCGTGTAGATAGAAGCTTCACGCGCCGCAACAGGCATGTCTGATGTGTTGGCAATCAACACGGTACGTTCCATCAGGGAGCGGCCTGTTTTGGGGTCGATGAGTTCCGGGAACTCGTTGAGAACGTCGGTCATCTCGTTGCCGCGTTCACCGCAGCCGATGTAGACGACGATGTCGGCTTCCGCCCACTTGGCCAGCTGATGCTGTACGACCGTTTTGCCGCTTCCGAAGGGGCCGGGAACCGCGGCAACGCCGCCTTTGGCGATTGGAAACAGCGCGTCGATAACGCGTTGTCCGGTTACCAGCGGGACGTCCGGAGAAAGCTTTTGTTTGTACGGACGTCCGACGCGTACCGGCCAGCGCTGCATCATCGTGACGTCTTTGTCACCTTCGGCTGTCTCGATAACCGCAACGACTTCTTCAACCGTCATATCGCCTTTATGGATTTGTTTTATTTTGCCTTCGATTCCGTGTGGAACCATAACTCTATGTTCGATAATTTCAGTCTCTTGGACTGTTCCTAAAATATCGCCGGCTACTACGCTGTCGCCAATTGCTTTGACGGGAACGAACTCCCAGGTAATATCTCTTTTCAAAGCAGGAACTTCGACGCCGCGCTGAAGGTTATTGCCTGAAATCTTCATAATTTCATCCAAAGGACGCTGGATGCCGTCGTATATGCTCGTAATCAGGCCGGGGCCCAATTCAACGCTCATTTGCATACCGGTAGATTCAACCGGCTCGCCCGGGCCCAGCCCCGAGGTTTCTTCGTATACCTGGACCGAGGCTTCGTCGCCGTGAATTTCTATGATCTCGCCAATGAGACGCTGTTCACTTACACGCACAACGTCGAACATATTCGCATCGCGCATACCTTCGGCAATAACAAGTGGTCCGGCCACTTTTTTAATCGTGCCTTTGCTCATACTTATTTTCACCTACTTTTTTAGTTTTCGCTATTGAAGATGATATCGGAACCGACTGCCTTTTCGACGAACGCCTTTACGTTGGCGATACCGACGCCGGTGTTGCCGTAGATTCCCGGAATGGGAATAATGGCCGGCAATGCAACCTCTTCAAACTGTTCCAATATTTCTCCCAGGGCATTATACATAGCCTCGGTAATATAGATTACCGCGTAATTGCCTTTATACAAATGCTTCAGTTGTTCGGCGGCCTCTGTCGTATCGCCGACGGGAAATGTGTCCAGTCCTAATGCCGCAAACCCGTAGATACTGTCATAGTCGCCCAGTACTGCCATTTTATACATACATTTCCCTTAACCTTTCCCGGATAGATTGCTCCGGCAGTTCGTTCACTTTGCCGGAAAGGATAATCCTTACCGTTTTTATTTCGTTCTCCCTTGCCAACAGATACGCTACGATCGGGCCTATTGTAAAGGAGTTGTATTGCTGAGGGCGTATTTTGTCAATCAATAAATTGTCATACCATTTTTCGAATTCGGAAGCCGAGGTCTGTAATGCTTCAACTGCACCGGCATAATCCGTTGTGAGCAGATAATCGTAAATCGCTTCCATGCTGTTGGCTGCCGCACGAGCGAGCGTATCTGTGTTGATCGTGTCACAGAAAGCCAGCGCGTCTTTAATGAAGTCGATGTTCTTACCCGTAAGCTGGCAGCGCACGGCAATTTTGATATTGCTGGATGCTACCGTGAGTTCGGCATACGTTTTGATGAGCTCGTCTTTCGATTCTTTTCCCGCGTTATAAATCGCTTCAAGTGCCGCTTTGTCCAAAATGATGTCACAAAGCTGTCCGTCGGATGTGTGCAACAGGGTTTCATACGCTTGTAAAGCTGCTTTAGCCATATGGTCCGGCAGTGCGTCGAAATTTTGTTCCTGCACCGCCCTTAAGATATCGCCGCCCTCGATGGTGCCGTATTGAATAAACAGCGCCTCGTCGACTTCTTCCGTATAGACCATTTTGATCGCGGCTTTTAAATTAAAAAAGTCATTTTCGTATAAAAACACTTTCAGCGCCGACATATCATGGTTCAATGATTCTTTGACGATTTGCCAGGCTTTGTTGCTTTCAACCATTAAAAACTGCTCGACATCCTGCTGTGTTTCCTCACCGCTGCCCCAGCCTTTCTCTTCAAGCATTTCAAAACACTCTTTGTAAGATTTACTTGAAATAAGCTGTTCGATCGTATGGGCGGAAAGTAAAGAAACTTCTTTAGAGCGAATACGCGCTACGGCATAGGTATATTCCATTTTTCTTGCCTCCTTTTAGCGGATATGCGCTTTAATTGAACAGCAGTTCGTGCACCTTATCCTGTAATGTTTCTTTTGCGGAATCAAACAGCGCTTTAAAAGAGCAATTCTCTTCCACACCACCATAAACAAGAACAAAACCGCCGTCGATATTAGCTGTTTGCTGCGCAATTTTAATACTTCCGCCTTTTTGGCCGGCATTCTTTTGAATCTGAGATTCAAAATTTGACGGCAGGCGCGTGCGATCCTTTTTATTGAAGATGATTTCACCTTCTTGCGCTTGAGCGTATTTGGCTACCATTTTGACGATCAAGTCGAAGTATTCGCTGTCGCCGGCCGACATTATTTTGTCGTAGGCCTGCTGAATTACTCCGTTGATGATCTCCTGTTTTGTAGCCAGTGCCAATCTCTTTTGATACAAATCAGCGGCGGACTCAGAGCGGGATATATAATCTTGCACAGCCGCTTCAGACTGTGCCTGAATCTTCTCTGCCTGCTTCGCCGTCTCAATCTCGGCTTCTTTGATAATCCCCTCGGCCTTTTTATCGGCCTCCGCAATGATTTTTGCAGCAGAGATCTTCGCTTCTTCTTGAATTTGGCTTAGTATTTTATCTAATCCCGTCATAAGCAAGCTCTCCTCTTATTATTTTTGGCCATGCGGCCTGTCATTATTCGGTTTGGCATTTTTAACTACACTACAATTGCGTTAACAGCGAGGATAGATACCAACAACGCCAGAATCGCGTAGGTTTCAACCATTGCCGGGAAGATCATTGATTTACCGAATTGTTCCGGAGTTTTTGCGATTAAGCCAATACTTGCTACAGACGTTTTGCCCTGTGCGATGCCGGAAGTAAGGCCAACAACTGCGATCGGCAGACAGGCTGCGAGCAGCAGCAGGCCGGATTCAGCGCTGACGGCTGCAGTGCCGCCGCTGAGCAGGCCGATTTTAGCCAACACGAGGAAGGCAATCAATAAGCCGTAAATCCCCTGTGTACCGGGCAGAAGTTGCAGAATAAGTGCTTTTGCAAATTGGTTCGGTTGTTCCGTTGTAAGACCGGCAGCCGCGCGGCCGGCGAGGCCTACCCCGATAGCAGAACCTGTACCAGCGCCCAAAGACGCCAGCGCAGCTCCTATTAATGCGTATACAATACCTAAATTTTCCATTATTTAGTTTCCTCCTTAACTTGGATATATTTAGTGTTTGAAGCGAAGGGTTTGAAAGCTTCCCCGCCGCCTTCATAAAACTTACCGAAAAACTCAACAAACTGCAGACGGTTTGTGTGTACATATGAGCCCAACAGGTTGATTCCAAGGTTGAGCGCATGGCCGACTAAGAACACGATCACAAAGACGATTGCGCCGAAGATCGACGAGCCGCCCATAGACCCCATTTGGTTGAAGACCGATGCGATAACGCCGGAAGCCAATCCCAGGGCCATCAGTCTTGAGTAAGAAAGCACGTCGCTTAACCATCCGCTGATGCCATAGAGTTCGTAGGCACCTTTCATCAGACGCTTGCCCCAGTTCCTGGATGAACGTCCATTGGTGATTATAATACCCAATGCCCCAATGATGGCAAGCCCCTGGCCAATCTTGACAATGACGGCAGGAATATTGATCGGACTGCCTGCAATCGAAGCGAAGATTTCGCTTGGGAGCAACATGATAATCAGGCCGATGAGAAGCGCGAACCAGAAGATGACATCATAGATGAAGTCTTTGATTCCACTGTTTTTAATTAACTGGTAGCCTTTGATACCCAAGCCTATAAATAAGTGTATAAGGCCAAGGACAAAGGAGAACATCAGCATTCTCATCGGGTCGTTCAACGGGACAAACCATACTGCGGGAATCGTGAAATCGGTATTGAAGAATACTTTGGCAATGACTGTGACGACATCACCGAAATATCCGCCGAACATAATTCCCCAAAAGCATGTCGATATACCGCAGAACATAAACAATTTGAGGTTTTTATACAATCCCGGACTCATGTTTTTATATTTTTTCGTCAGGATGAAACACACGAAAAACATAATGGCGCCGTAAAAGGCATCCGCAAGCATAAGACCGAAGAAGACGTAATAGAACACGGACATAATTGAGGTTGGGTCGATTTCTCCCTTACCGGGCAGGCTGTAAGATTCCAGTACGCCTTCTGCCGGGCTGGAGAAGGCATTGTTCTGGAGCAATACGGGAACGTCATCTCCGTCTGCTTCTTCCACCTCCACATAGACGTCGAACTTGTCATTCAGTGCATTGATCAATGCATCGGTATGTTTTGCCGGTACATAGCCGGAAATGACAAAGGTTGACTTGGAATGAACGAGTCTGCCCAAAACGCCAAATTTCTCTGCATTTGCCGCGCAATAATCGGCCATATGTTGGAGTTGTTTACGCCTGTCCGTATAAGTAACAAGTTCTTCTTGCAGGGCAAGAATCTCACGATCCATCTCCTCGGCCTGAATCAGCAACTCTTCCTTTGCTTCAACAGGCTTCTTATCCAGCAAGATGGTGTTGCGCGTAAAACCAGTCATGCGCAGTGCGTCTTCCATTTCGGAACTGTCTTCGTTCAGACACAGTAAAAAGACACAGGTCATCTGCTTTGAAGCGCTGATGATTTCTAAATAGAAATCAAGTTCAGGACGTGCTTCTTTAATCTTTGCGGCCAGCGTATCCGTCGTGTATTCTTCCGGGTAGTAGCCGGTAAAAGCAGTCGTTTTCTCCGTGCCTTTAAAATCCATGGCAATATCGAAGTTCATCCAGGGCACGAGCGCTTCGATCTGATTGAGCGGTTTGACCTTCGCGGCCTTTGTCTCTGCAATCTGCTTTGACAGGGCGATGATCTTATGTGCGCCGTTCATCGTCTCTAAGCGACTGTCTGTCAGAGAAGAAAATTCTTCTACCGAGACGGCTTCTTTTCCTTCCAGACTGGCAAACAAGCCTTTTTTCTCGGGCGCATACGCATTGAGTGCTTCTAATGCCTGTTCGCAGGCGTTGCGGTCTTTTTCAAACTGCGCCTGGTGCGTGCTCATATCGGTTCTTTGAAAAACATCATCTTCTTCGAAGTGATCTCGAACTTCGATAACACTGGCACGCTGAAGCAAATCAAGGATTTTTGCATTATCTTTTTTCAACGCGTAAACGCTGATGCGCTTCATTTCTAATTTTGCCATAAAGCATTACCTCCTTTACGTAGAATTTCGGTATCGGTCAATTTAGAATAGCTCTGCAATCACTGCGCTGACAGCTTTGTCTTTCGCTTTGGCAGCATTATCTTTTAAGATATCCAATTCGACATTGACGCTGTTTTCAGCCTGTTTGAGAATGGCTTCGCCGCGCTGGTGCGCTTTGCTTAATTCTTTCTCGGCCGTTACCTTCGCTTTCTCTGTTTCGGAAGCAATCATCTTTGCGGCTTTTTCGTTTGCCCGGGCAAGAATTGCCTGTGCTTCAGCTTCTGCATTTTTGACTGTTTTTTCCGCCGTCAGCTCCGCGTCTCGTACCGCTTGGATTGTTTCCTTCGCCATCTTATCACCACCTTCTTATTTCTTTTTATTTTCATTAGTATGGATTGCGGCTTAAACCGCTCGAAAGGGATTTGAGCGTACAAAAAGAAAAGCTCAAATTAGTTTTAATTTTACAACATTCAATTTCAATAGTCAATTCAATGTGTCGTTTTTTTAACAATTTTATTCTTTTTATTAAACGATATAAACGAGCGAAGGGAAATATTGTAAAAATTTTAACAAATATCATTATTTTAAAGGATATTGTTTGGCGGAAGTGATACAGTTTTATAAGGAGTCATTAGTTATAAATGCTGTATTTATTTTGTGGTATAAAAAGAAAAAAAAGGTGAAAGGGGTGTTTGATGCATTAAATTTGTTCTGATATGTTTCTGAATAAACGTTACGAAAAGTATCAAATATTAAATTGCAAAAAGCTTGATATCTTCTGTTCACATATTGGATTGGCTTTGTCGCAGGCAAAACAAATAATGGTTATTGTAATACCAAACAAAAAAATAACGTGTCCCCAATATACGCTGGCGCGGTTTTAAATGCGCTTTCTGGCTTAGTCGCTGGAAAGTGTAAACGTGTCTTTTGCCTTCTGCGTGTTGGCAGCGCTCTGGTCGCATTTTGAAAATGCGTGAGCGATCAAATAAAACAGCAACAGCGCCAGGGTAAAGCGAACCCGATAATTATCAATAAAATACCAGAGCTTTGTCTGGGGGAATAATGCATAAGCGAGCGGCAATGCGGAGAGGAGAAAAAGGATGTTGACCTTTAGCTTTCCCTTTGTGCGTAAAGACCTCAGTTGATCGCTGTAGAGAAAGCAGGAGACAGCGGTCGGGCGAACATAAAAGAGCAGAAAATAAGTACGTGCGGGCATAGCAACTCGTTGCGCAAGGTATAGAAGGGCGGGAGTAAAATAGTATGAAAAAGAACAAAGCAGAAAGATAACAGCCAGTGTCATCAGGCTTGAAATAAGCTCTTTTTTTTTCTTTGAGCAGAGTGACGCTTTTGACGTTTTCACCGATATCTGACGGTTGCGCCTTTGTAAACGCATGGACAATCAGATACCAAAACATCAGCACGAGGATAAAGATGAGAATGGAATCGTATGACACATAAAACCAGAACATATCC
>CALGIV010000180.1 GCA_937914785.1 uncultured Eubacteriaceae bacterium
GATGATAATCGGTTGGTAAACTTTGTCGGCTCGGCCACTCCCGGTGAAATTGTCGACGTGCATATTGACGCACCGATGACATTCTACTTAAAAGGCGTACAGGTGAAGTAGTACGAAATTCATTATACAATGATTTGAAAAAGCGAGGTATATAATGGCACTTACGCCAATGATGCAACAATATCTTCAAATACACGAACAGGCACCGGATGCTATTTTACTCTTTCGGCTGGGGGACTTTTATGAAATGTTTTTTGACGATGCGATTACAGCATCAAAAACATTATCATTGGTTCTGACAGGGCGCGATTGTGGATTGGAAGAACGCGCGCCGATGTGCGGCGTGCCGTACCACGCAGCGGATACTTATATTGCCAAGCTCGTAAAAGCCGGTCATAAAGTGGCTGTCTGTGAACAGGTGGAAGATCCTGCGACGACAAAGGGATTGGTCAAGCGGGAGATCATCAAAATCATTTCCCCGGGTACTGTGACCGATGAGAAGCTGCTGGACGAAAAAGCCAACAACTATTTAATGTGCATTTACGCAACGGCCATCGCTTACGGCATCGCTTATATCGACATTTCAACGGCAGAGTTTAAAACCTGTCTGATCGATGGCGCCAAGCGCGGTCAACTGTTGCTAAATGAAGTAGCAAAAATTCAACCAAAAGAAATCATCTGCAATACAACCTTCTTTGAAAGCCAGATTAAAGAAGAATTGTCGTCGCGTTTTGAAATCTATATCGACGTGTTGGAGCCGCATTTCTTTTCAAAGAAACACACGGCGGAAGCGATCAAGAAATATTTCGATGTCTATACGCTTGATGCGCTTGGACTTGAAAGCGATGACACAATATATAGTATTGCAATCGGCGCAACGCTTCTATATTTAGACAGAACACAGCGCCGCACTTTGACTTACATCAAAAATATCGTCAGATATACATTAGATGAAACCATTCCGTTGGACCTGACAAGCCGGCGCAATCTGGAAATCACATCCACGATGCGCGCTAATCAAAAGAAAGGTTCGTTATTATGGGTTTTGGATAAGACTCAGACGGCAATGGGGGCACGAAAACTGAGAGACT
The DNA here is from genome assembly GCA_937914785.1 of uncultured Eubacteriaceae bacterium. Taxonomy (GTDB): domain Bacteria; phylum Bacillota; class Clostridia; order Eubacteriales; family UBA1433; genus CALGIV01. The sequence continues at coordinate 1,092 of CALGIV010000180.1, forward strand.
GGCTCGAAAATCCACTAAGAAGCCTTGAGCGAATCGATGAGCGTCTGGACGGCGTAGAGGAGATTCGCGGTGACTTGATATTGATGGATGATGTTCGATATGCACTGGGGGAAATGTATGACATCCAGCGCATCGCGACGCGTATTTGTGCAGAAAATTGCTCGCCGAAAGATATGTTGATGTTAAAGTCCTCTGTCGTAAATTTAATTCAATTAAAGCGGCTGCTTGCTTTTACAAAATCTGCCTGCTTGGATCGTCTTTCGGGCGAAATCGATGAATTGAGCGATATTGCCGAGCTGGTCGAACGCGCCATCGATGAAAATGCCCCAACGCAGATCAAAGACGGCGGCATGATTCGGGAAGGTTACGACGAAGAAGTCGACAACTTCAAGGCGATGATGGGCGGAAGCCGGCGCATTATGGATGAGCTTGAAATGCGCGAGAGGCAGGCGACGGGGATTAAAACTCTGAAAATAAAGTATAATAAAGTATTTGGTTATTATATCGAAGTCTCGAACAGTCAGAAAAATCTGGTTCCCGAGCACTATATCCGCAAACAAACACTTGTAAACGCCGAGCGGTTTTATACGGAAGAATTAAAGCAGATTGAAATAGAACTTTTGAGCGCTTCCGAGCGTCTGAAGGCGCGTGAAGGCAAGGTTTATGAAGATGTGCGCCTGCAAATCGTTCAAAATGTACACCGCATATTAAGCACGGCCGATGCCGTCGCTGCAATCGATGCGCTAGCCGCATTTGCCTATGCAGCGTATTTGAACAATTATGTTAAACCGATGATGAATCAGGGCGGCGAACTGATTTTAACAGATGCACGGCATCCGGTCGTCGAGAAAATGCTCGACGGCGACTTTATCGCCAATGACTGTCATATGAACGGTTCGGACAAGCGGATGTCGATTATTACAGGACCCAATATGGCGGGCAAAAGCACTTATATCCGGCAGATTGCCTTGATTACGCTGATGGCACAATGCGGCAGCTTTGTGCCGGCGGCAGAAGCGCATATTCCGCTCGTCGACAGGATTTTTACGCGCGTGGGCGCCAGTGATGATATCGTCACCGGCAAAAGTACGTTTATGGTGGAGATGAGCGAGATGGCGAATATTCTGAAAAATGCAACGCCGTACAGCCTGATTATCCTCGATGAGATCGGGCGCGGTACTAGCACGTTTGACGGACTGAGCATTGCCTGGGCTACCGCCGAATATATCAGCGAAAAGACAACTCTCGGGGCGAAAACATTGTTTGCCACACATTATCACGAGTTGACGGAATTGGAAGAAAGTCTGGACGGTGTTGTTAATTTATGTATTAAGGTAAAAGAAACACCGGATGGCGTTGTATTCCTGCGCAAGATAGAAAAGGGAGCAGCAGATAAGAGTTACGGCATCGAGGTCGCACGCCTTGCCGGCCTGCCCGATAGCGTGATCCGGCGCGCACGGGATATCTTACATATTCTTGAAGAGAAGGAAAGCATCAAGAAGGAAAAAATAGAGTCGCTGCTTGACGGCACACAGATCGCCTTCTCGTTGCCGCAGGCAGATATAGAAACATTAAGTCAATCGGAGGCGGAGGCAATAGACGATTTGAAGAGCTTAGACGTCAACGCTTTGACGCCGCTGGAGGCAATGGTGTATCTAAATGAATTAAAACAACGCCTTACGTGAGTTTAAGTTAAGTTAAAGTTGTTTGTGTAAATATTTATGGAGTGAATATTTTGAATGAAATAAAGCTGCTCGATAAAAGTACGATTTCCAAAATAGCGGCCGGCGAGATCATCACCAGGCCGTTAAACGTCGTCAAGGAATTGGTTGAAAATTCGATTGATGCCGGCGCAGATACTGTCGTCATCTCATTAAACGGCTCAGAAATCTGCGTGGAAGACAACGGTTGCGGGATCGATAAAGATGATATTCAAACTGCATTTATGCGGCATGCGACGAGTAAAATCGTCGAGGAAAAGGATTTATCCGGCATCGCTTCGCTCGGTTTTCGCGGAGAAGCGCTGTTTGCCATTGCGCACGTTGCCGAAGTGGAATTATTTACGAAAACGGCGCAAGATGCCGTCGGTACGCGCTTTATCGTCCGGGCCTCAGAGCCGAAATCAATGGAAGAGGCAGCTGCCAATCAAGGCACAAAAATTATTGTACGGGACTTATTTTTTAATCTGCCGGTAAGAAAGAAGCATTTGAAAAATGCAAGTTACGAACGGCGTTTGATCGCTACATTAATCGAACAGCTCGCCGTCGTAAACTCTGCCGTCAGCTTTACGCTGACCATCGACGGGCGTAAAAGGCTCTACACTTCGAAGAGCGGTAACATCAAAACGGCAGCATACGAAGTCTACGGTCGAGATTTTACGACCTCATCAATTGATTTTGATTATATACAAACACCTTTATCCGTCAAAGGGCTTTTGTCCGATTTATCGGCGAAAAGCCGAAAAGTGCGCATTATCAGCATTAATGGTCGACTCGTACAGTCAAAAAGCATTTATGCTTCCGTCAAATCTGCCTATGAAGAATTGCGCGGCGAAGGGAGCGGGGAAGCCGATTATATTTTATCGATTCAGCTTCCATATGAAATGGTCGACGTGAATGTGCACCCGTCAAAAGATGAAGTGCGCTTCGGCAATGAATCATTAGTGTATATGCTGATTAAAAACGCGGTAAAAGAAGCTTTGTCCAACACCAAGCATTACACTGTGCCGGATCAGAAAGCACCTGTTCTGACGCCTCCTTCAGCGGAGCCGTCGAAGAATGAACCGTTTAGCGTGCCGAAAACATACGATACGACGTCCATTATGCGAATTTTGGATGCTGAAACGCAGACAGAGTCTGTAGAAATGGTGGAAGAAACCCTTGAAACAGAAAAGCAAAGTGCCGTACAGCAAACTTTTTTTTCAGAAGAGTCGGAAGAAAGCGTTTTAAAAGCGGTATACGACACAGACTTTAAAGAGGAAGCGCCATTTATCAACAGGAGCACACTCGATAAATTGCGCTACGCGAAGTTTGCGGGACACTTCTTTAACACGTATATTTTGCTGGAATTGGAAGAAAAGCTCTACATCATCGATCAACATGCCGCGCATGAGCGTGTAATGTATGAAAAGTTGTTGAAGGCTTTTAAAGAGGAACAGGTTGAGCGTCAATATCTTATGATGCCTGTTCAAATGCCGCTTTCACTTTTCGAGTTGTTGTGCGCTAAGGAAAACCTTGATCTTTTAACTCGTCTGGGCTATGACATCACGTTGGAAGAAGCAGGGCTTTTAATCACAGCAGTCCCCATTATTGGCGGCAAAGCACAGAGCACGTCTGTCTTACTTGAAGTGCTGCAAAGTCTGAAAGATTTCAATGATACAAATTATGAGGCACGGCACGAAAGAATCATCAAAGCGGCTTGTGTAGCGGCCGTCAAAGCAGACCGCGTTCTCGGCGAAGAAGAGATCATCCTCTTAATTGAAGAGTTTTGTATGACAGATACACCGTTTATTTGCCCACACGGCAGAAATACAATGTATGTTATAAGGAAAAAAGAGATCGATAAGTTGTTTGGAAGGCAGAGATAAGTGATGGATAATATTATTGTAATCGGCGGCCCAACCGCAACCGGTAAAACCGCTCTGGGCGTTGAAATGGCCAAGCGGTTTAACGGCGAAGTGATTTCTGCAGATTCGATGCAGGTCTACAAAGGTATGCAAATCGGCACCGCCGCGCCCACATCGGAAGAAATGGACGGCATTAAGCACTATCTTGTCAGGGAAATCGAGCCCGAAGAGGAGTATAATGCTGCAATTTTCAAGAAAAAAGCCGAAGTGTATATGGCGGAAATTCGTCAGAAGGGTAAGATACCAATCATCGTCGGCGGAACCGGTATGTACATCAACAGCCTGATTTATGATTATGATATGTCCGGCCAGGCACAAGATGTTGTGTTTCGACGCGACCTTTGGCTGACAGCAGAACGCCATGGCAACAAATATCTTCACGATATGCTTAAAGAAATCGACCCTGCAGAGGCAGAGAAGACCCATCCCAATAACGTAAAACGTGTCATTCGTGCGCTCGAAATCAATCAGGCGAACAAGAAGAGCAAAACGGAGAGTATCGGTAAAAATATGGATAAATACCACACAGCTTATGTTGCGCTGAAATATGAACCGCGCGAAGTGTTGTACGAGCGCATTGATCAACGCGTTGATGTGATGTTTGAAAATGGATTGATTGATGAAGTATTCGCTTTGTACAAAGCGGAGAAATACCGCGGGCTGAACTGTATGCAGGCGATTGGCTATAAAGAACTGTTCGACTTCTTTGACGGGAAGATTTCGTTGGATAAAGCAGAAGATCTGATCAAAAAACGCACGCGAAACTACGCCAAACGGCAGCTGACCTGGTTTAAGAATGACGACAATGTCGTCTTTCTCAACGTAAATGATTACGAAGATAAAAAACATTTATTCGAATATGCGGCAACTTACATTGAAGGGAAACTGACATTTCATCAAAATGAGCAATAGGATGTATTTTAATAAAGATGTGACGCGTTTTGTTGCAGAAATAGAAGAAGCGTTAAAACCCGCTTATGAAAAAATTGAAGCGTTGGTTTTTGCCAATCAGAACAAGGTATTATCGGCTTTTAAGCGAAACCGGCTTTCTGAACGACATTTTAACGAGACGACCGGCTATGGCTACAGCGATGACGGCAGAGAAATTACGGATAAAATTTATGCCGATGTGCTCGATGCGCAAGCTGCGCTCGTGCGCACGCAGTTCTTCTCCGGCACACATGCCATTACCACAGCGCTGTTTGGCGTCTTAAGGCCGGGAGATAATTTTATCAGTATCACAAATGCGCCTTATGCGACGGTTAAGACGGCAGTTTTATCGGATCAAGTCAGCGGCACGTTAAAAGAATTCGGCATCGGCTACAAACAGGTTGATCTCCGCCCGGATGGCTCGATCGATTATGACAAGGTATTTGCGATGATCGACCGGCAGACAAAACTGATCTACCTGCAGCGTTCGACCGGCTACGACGACCGCAAAGCGATCGGTATATCAGAAATTGCCGAGACGGTGGAAAAGATTAAACAATATGACGAAAATCTCCTCGTCTTTGTCGATAATTGTTACGGAGAGTTTTTAGAAGAAGTGGAGCCGACCGGTGTCGGCGTCGACTTTATGGCCGGCAGCCTGATTAAAAATATCGGCGGCGGCCTGGCTAAGACAGGGGCCTATATTGCCGGCAGGGAAGAGATCGTGGATATGTGCGCGCAAAGAATCAACGCACCGGGGATCGGCGCAGAATCCGGCAGCAACTTAGGGCAGGTTCGAACCATTCTTCAAGGGCTCTTTTTAGCGCCGAAGGTGACAGGGGAAGCTTTAAAAAACGCGATGTTGGTCGGCTGTTGTTTTGATAAGCTCGGCTATCGCGTATATCCGACGCCGCTGGACAAGCGCAGCGATATCATACAGGCCATTGTGTTAAAAGACAAGCAACAAGTATTGACTTTCTGTAAAGCTGTACAGGAAATTTCTCCTGTCGACAGCTATGTGACGCCGGAAGCGCGGGGGATGCCCGGCTACGACAGTAATGTCATTATGGCGGCCGGATGCTTCATACAGGGC
>CALGIV010000181.1 GCA_937914785.1 uncultured Eubacteriaceae bacterium
GGCAGGACCGGGCCGTAAGTGCCCATTGCGATCAAGCGGCGCTGTGCATTGCGTATGCCTTTTTTTCTGTAGGCGCTCGGCAAGAGGCCTGTCTCGCGTTTAAATAAGCGCGTAAAAGAGTCGTACGCCTCAAAACCGTAATCAGCTGCCAGGTCGGTAAGACTTCGAGCGGAATTTTCGATGTCGAAAGCGATGTGGGCAGCTTTTCGTTGGTCGATATAGTGTTTTAAAGGTATGTTTGTGTATGTCTTGAAAACTTCGCGGATGTGGCGATAAGAAAAGCCGGTCGCTTTTTCCATCTCGTCATAGTCGATGTTGGATTGAATTCTTGATTCGATGAATCGAATTACAGTATTTACCAATATGATGGGTTCCATTTGATCACCGTCCTTAAAAGTAGTATAGCATATTACTTGTCGGTTTAATCGACGTTTCTGACCTCATTTCATTCACGGTGGCACAATTTGTTCTGATGAATAGAATGGTAAGAGACGTAGATGGAAGGAATGAAAAACGTGGGCAAGAAAATCGCCGATTTAATCAACGTTAAAACGATCGTGACTTTTGTCATTACCGCTGTGTTTGCAATACTGGCATTAAATGATAAAATTGCGCCGGATGTCGTTATGGGTGTTGTAACGATGGTCATCTCTTTTTACTTCGGTACGCAGCATGAAAAGACGGGTAAAGAGGTAACGGAGATAACAGCAGGGCCTGACGCAGAGACGACTGTATCGCAATGCGCTGATGTACCGTCTGATCAGACTGCCGTGATGGAAGCGCCGCTTTTGGAAGAACAAACGATTGAATAAAGCCGAATAAAGGCTTTTTTTATTTAGAGCAAAAGATGGACGAGCGATAAAACTGGATTTTTGAATTAAATTCTGCTATGCTGTTAGACAGATGAATCAGGTGGACGTGACAAAATAAGGAAAGGGAGTGAAATGATGAGAGCAGTGCGGTTGGGAAAAAGCGGCCTGATGGCTTCGCGCGTCGGGATGGGTTGTATCCCGATTCAGCGCGTCAGTGAAGAGGCTGCCATCCGGGTTCTGCGTGAGGCTTACGAGGGCGGAGTGCGCTTTTTTGACACGGCGCGGATGTATACGACGAGTGAAGAGCGCATCGGCAAAGCGTTTGAAGGCATGCGCGATGAAGTCGTTATCGCGACGAAGACGAACAAAATGGATTATGACGGTGTGATGAGTGAGGTTGAGATCAGCCTGCGTAATTTAAAAACAGACTACATAGATTTGTACCAGCACCACAATATGGCGGCCTTGCCGGACAAAGAGAATGTACAGGGTGCTTATCAAACGATGCTGAAACTTAAGGAGCAGGGCGTCATCCGCCACATCGGCATAACGACACATTCGCTCGACGTGGCCGCTGCAGCGGTTGAAAGCGGGCAGTATGAGACGCTGCAGTTCCCGCTTAGTTATTTGTCCGGCGAAAAGGAATTGGATTTGATTGCGTTATGTAAACAGCACGATATGGGCATAATTGCGATGAAGGCGTTGGCCGGCGGGTTGATCACTTCGTCGCGTCTGGCTGCGGCGTTTTTCGAACGCTACGATAATATCGTGCCGATCTGGGGCATCGAACGGCCGGATCAGCTGGCGGAATTTCTTCTGCATGAGGAAGATATCCCGCAGATGGATAAAGCGTTGGCGGCTGAAATGAAAGCCGATCAGGCGGAGTTGAGCGTTTCATTTTGTCGTGCGTGCGGCTATTGCCTGCCGTGTCCGGCGGAAATCGAGATTCCGACGGCGGCGCGAATGGGACTTTTGATTCGCCGTATGCCGGCAGAGCCGTATATGACGGAAGAAGCAAAGAGTAAAATGATGCGCATTGAAAATTGTACATCGTGCTATCAATGTCAGGGTCGTTGCCCGTATGAGCTGAATACGCCGGCGCTGTTGCGCGCGATGTATGCAGATTACAAAGAGGAATATGCGCGTATTACTGGGAAAAGATGGTAAAATACTTGAAAATAAGGCGCAGTTCGCATAAAATAAATACATAAAGCAAGTATAAAGGAAAGAAAAGTACAATAAAACCGGAAAGTACGGAGGTAAGGAGAAAACCTATGAGCATCGTTTTAGGCATTGATATCGGAGGGTCGACGACGAAGATTGTCGGCTTTGACAAACAGGTGCTGTTGGGCACGTTACAGGTGCGCGCCGCAGACCAAATCACGTCGATGTACGGTGCGATCGGTAATTTCCTGCGTGCAAATGGCTTAAAGTTGGGCGATATTTCTAAAATCGTACTCACGGGTGTCGGCGCATCTTTTGTGGATGAAGACATTTATGAGCTGCCGACGTACAAAGTAGATGAATTCCAGGCGATCGGCTACGGCGGCAGGCGGCTTGCCGGCCTTGATAGAGCGCTCGTCGTCAGCATCGGTACAGGCACGGCGTTTGTGCGCGCCGATAAAGAAAACAGACACATCGGCGGCAGTGGTGTTGGCGGCGGGACGCTCGTGGGGCTTTCTTCTCAGCTGCTTGAGACGACGAGTGTCGATATGATCGAATCTCTCGCGATAAAAGGGGATATCCGTAACGTGGATTTGATGATCCGCGACATTATGAATGCGGAAACGCCTTTGCTTCCGCCGCAGGCGACGGCGGCAAACTTCGGCAACGTAAAGAGTGATGTGCGTAAAGAAGATATGGCCATCGGATTGATCAATATGGTGTTTCAGACCGTGGGGATGCTCTCTGTGTTCGCGTGTTTAAACGATGATATTAAAGACGTTGTCGTCATCGGCGCATTGGCAATGCTGCCGCAGGGCAAGGCCATATTATATACGATCTCGAAGATGTACACGGGTGTGCGCTTTACGATTCCGCCGAATGCCGTCTTTGCAACGGCCATCGGTGCGACAGTGCCTTTTTTAGAAGCGACGCTATAAGAGTAGATCTGTCAATATAAAAACGGCCATCCAGGCCGTTTTTTGTGTGATATGAAAGTTGTTTACAGTGCATAATCGCGGTCGATATCGGCAATGACGAATTTTTCGATGCCGTCGTCGGCAGTTTCCAGGTTAATGCGCGCCTGCAAATCACGCTTCATCGCCTCGATATTGCCGTGAAAATCAAAAGGCACGACGATGTCGAAGATCAGGTTGTGGTGTGTCTCGCCGAAGACGACGCGAAAGTCGTGCAGCGAAAGGGACTTGTCGATCTCTTTTAAGCATTTGACAGTTATACGGCGCAGTGCATTGACAGCTGCGTTGTCGGTTTCAATTGGATCGGTATGGATCGTCAGGTCTACATAAAGCTTTTCTTTGACACATTTTTCCGCATTGTCAATGTCGTCGTGAATTTTTAAAATATCGTTGCGTGAATCGACTTCTGCATGCAGCGAAGCGAAGACATTGCCGTGACCGTACGTGTGTATCATAATATCGTGAATGCCTAAAATCGATTCTGCTTTTAAGACTTCTTGCTTGATGCGATTGACGAGCTCTTTATCCGGTTTTTCGCCGAGTAGCGGGCTGATCGTCTCTTTGATGAGCTCGAAGGCCGAGTACAGGATGAACAATGAGACGAGCACGCCGAGATAGCCGTCGAGCATCAAGGATGTAAATTTTGTAATCAGCAGGCCGATAAGCACGGCGGAAGTTGTAATAACGTCGTTTAGGCTGTCTTTTGCATTTGCCCTGATGGCGAGCGAAGCAATGCGGTTGCCGACTGCGC
>CALGIV010000182.1 GCA_937914785.1 uncultured Eubacteriaceae bacterium
GAAAGTATTGCAATTAAGCGCCCTGTCGGCAGGGTGAATAACCGCGATGTAGCGGAGCGGCTCGTTCGGACGGCCCGGTCGTTTGGCTGTGCAGTCGAGCGCCTGCCTTTTGCGTGTAAGACGTGGACGAATGGACCGTCTTCGCTGAGGGTGGACGGCAGGCAAATTGATATCGGCGCAAGCCCGTTTTCGCGTGCTGTAAAAGGCGAAGGCGCCTTGGTGTTTATTGAGGATATCGGGCAGTTGCGTGTCGCAGATATCAAGGGTGAGCTCGTCATGTTGCACGGTGCAATCGCCAAAGAGCCGATCATGCCGAAGGATTTTCCTTATTACTATCCTGCGGAACACCAAGAGATGATAAGCCTGTTGGAGAACGGTCAGCCGCTTGCCGTTGTGGCGGTTACAGGCAAGCACCCGATGTGCGGGCTGGAGCCGTTTGCGCTGTTTGAAGACGGTAATTTTTTAATCCCTGCAGCCTATACGGATAAGCGTGCATTAAAAGCAATGGACGGCAGGCGTCAGGCAGAGATTACGATTGACTCAACGGTAGCAGAGGCGTTTGGAGAACAACCGCTGTTTTTTCTGGCGGGCGAAGAGGAGACGCGCGCCATTATCATCTGTGCGCATATGGATACGGCCTACAACACGCCCGGCGCGCTGGACAACGCATCTGGCGTATGCGTGATGTTGCGCCTGATGGAGCTGCTTAAGGATAGAAAACGTCGGCGCCCTGTTGTGTTCATTCCGTTTAACGGAGAAGACTATTATGCCGTATCGGGGCAGCAGGCATATTTTTATAAATACCCACCGTCGAAAGAGGACATTGCGCTTGTTTTGAATATTGACGATATGGGGCATGTCGGATCAAAAAATGCGCTGTCGACTTACTGTATGGATGCGCGGATGGAAGAGGTGATCGACGAGTTGATCGCACGAGATGCATATACTGTAAAGGGCCGGCCCTGGTATGAAAGCGATCATACGATGTTCGCGCAGCAGGGGATACGCTGTCTGGCTTTGGCCTCTTCGGATTTGACAGAGGAGACGGTAAAGCTGACGCACACGCCGGCAGATACGCCGGACAAAGTAGACTTTGCACTTGTCGAACAGGCGGCGCAGTTTGCCGTAAAGTTGTTTGAGCGGCTGGGTTATATCGGTGGATAGGGAATGAAAAATCCTGCGGCACGCGACAGCGACCACAGGATAAAAAAACGATGTGGGGCAGATCCATAAGCCTTTATGATGGAAAGGTTATGGTAATGCGCGTGCCTCTATTGGGCTCGCTGACAGTCTCGATGGTGGCATTGTGATAAGCCGCGCTGTGTTTGACGATGGAAAGCCCCAAGCCTGTGCCGGCCGGCATATAGGGGCGCTTTACGCGGTAGAAACGTTCGAATACGCGTTCCAGTTCTTCTTTTGTGATGCCGATGCCGGTATCTGTAATCGTAAAAACCTTACCCTGCGGCGTCTGCTCGAGTAAAATATCGATGCTGCCGCCGGGGTGATTGTATTTAATCGCATTGTCGATGAGGTTGGCGATCATTTCGTCAAGGAGTTGTTTGACACCCTGCACAAAAAGCGGCGTGCCGGTAAGGGTTACTGCAAGCTCTTTCTGCCTGATCTGCGTGCCTGAGCGTGTGAGGATGGTTTCGGTAAGTGCATAAAGATCGACGGCTTCTTCGATCAGGCGCGGCTCACTCTCGTCGAGATGAGAGATTTTGATGATGTCCTCGACGAGCTCAATTAAGCGATGCGTTTCTTCATAGATGCTTTTAGCGAAGCGCGGCACATCTTTTTCTTCAACGAGGCCGTCTTTCATAATCTCGGCATAGCCGCTGATGGCTGTCAGCGGTGTTTTTAATTCATGCGAAACGTTGGCCGAGAATTCGCGGCGCATCGCTTCCCGCGCCTGACGTTCCGTGACGTCGATGATAAGCAAAACGGCCCCGTTGATGTTCCCATCTTTGAAGATGGGATTTAAAAACAATTGCAGATAGCGCGTGTTGATCTGCAGCATCGTGGTGGCGCGTTCGCCTTTCAGCGCTGTTTTGACCGCATCCTGAAAGGCGCTGCTGCGGTTAAAGAGCAGGACGCTCTTGTTTAAATATTGCCGTGCGCTTTCGTCGACATCGAGCAGTTCGACAGCGCTTTTGTTGTAAGAGAGCACGCGGCGGTAGATGTCGAGTACGACGACACCTTCGCGCATGTTTTCTGTAATAGTCAAAAATTGCGCCTGTTTTAAATTCATCGCATCAGCTTGGGACTTTAAGGTTTCCTGTTGCCGGACGATGCGTGTCAGCAGTGGCGCCATCTCTTCGTATACATCGGTCTCTTTCGGGTGATCGAGGTCTATTTCGTTGATGGGTTTTACGATCGCCTTCGTCTGGTAGCGCGCGATAAAGGTGGAGATGAGGATGACGATCAACGTGATCAATATCAATACCGGCAAAAGCTTGAACATCAGGCGGTATACACTGTCGATGGTGTTGGCGGCGCGCAGTACCTGGCCGTTTTTTAATAAAATGGCGCAGTAAAATGTCTTCTGCCTCAGCGTTTCGCTCATACGTTCATCTTCACCGATGCCATATAGAAAAGCTTCCTGCACTTCTTTGCGTTCCGCATGGTTTTCCATCTGTGCCGGATCTTCAAAGTTGTCGAACAAGACAGCACCATCGGTATCGATCAGCGTCAATCTGGCCGATGTTTCGTCTTTGGCCACGTTTAAGTAAGCCTCCACGTCGACACCGTAATCGAGAGCGGAGGCAATGTAGCCGGTTTCGTCGTGGACGAATTGACGCAGCATAGCATAAGTATTATTGTAAGATGCCCTTAAGACAAAAAGAGCTGTAAGCAATACGCTGATAACTGTGATAAGGATAAAATTACGATGTATTTTACGTCTCAGTTTCATAAATTGCCTCCCATTTTATAGCCGACGCCGCGAACGGTTTGGATGTAGTCGCCACAGGAGCCCAGTTTTGCGCGCAAAGACCGGATGTGGACGTCGACGGTGCGTGTTTCGGTCATATGTTCATAACCCCAAATGCTTTGCAGGAGCATATCGCGCGTGAAGACTTTTTCAGCATTTTCCGCAAGCAGGCATAACAACGCAAATTCTTTATGGGTTAATGCCAGCCTTTCTTCGTCGATTGCGGCGGTGTGGCGCGACTTGTCGATTGTAAGCTTTCCGATGCGGATTGGCGCGACTTCGTCCTTTGCGCTGCGGCGCAGTACGGCTTTGATGCGTGAGATCAATTCCATCATGCCAAACGGCTTGGTGATGTAGTCATCCGCGCCGCTGTCCAAGCCGACGATGATGTTGTATTCACTGCCTTTGGCTGTCAGCATAATGACAGGAATCTCCCGCGTGCGCGCGGACAAGCGGATGCGTTTTAAGATTTCGATGCCGTCGTCGTCCGGCAGCATAATGTCTAAAAGGATGAGAGAGGGGAGTTGCTTTTGCAGCATCGACAAAAAGCTTTCGGCATCGGGAAAACCGACGGCATCAAAACCGGATTTTTTTAACGTATAGACGATGAGTTCGCGAATGCTGGCTTCATCTTCGACGCAGTAGATCATATTTTTCGTTTCCCTTTGTGTACGCCGGTGATGGCAAAGACCACCCACTCGGCAATATTGACGGCGTGGTCGCCGATTCGTTCAAAGTATTTTGCTGTCATAAGCAGGTCGATTGCATACTCGCCGCTCTGGCGGTCGCGTACGATGAGCTCGATGAGTTCGTCTTTAATTTTGTTAAACAGGCCGTCTACGATATCGTCGTAGGCGATGACGCTTTTGGCGAGCTCCAGGTTCTGATGTACAAAGGCGTCGACGGCAGTCGTGACCATTTTGACCGTCGCGCGGGCCATATCGGAAATATCGACATTATTGACGGCGGTAATATTGTCCAGTTTGATAATTTCGGCAATATCGGCCACCTGATCGCCGATGCGCGCCATATCGGTAACCATTTTCAATGCCGAGGATATTTGGCGCAGATCACTTGCTACGGGCTGTTGGCGCAAGAGCAGCTTTAAGCAGAGGCGTTCGACGGCGCGTTCCTTGTTGTCGATTTCTTCATTGATGCGAATCGCGTCTTCAATCAGCGATTCATCGCCGTTGAACAGCGCTGTGGAAATGTTTTCGATCGCCTCCTCGCACAGCGCGCCGAGCTTTATAAGTTCTGTATGCAGCGTATCGAGCTGCTGATCGAATTTGCTTCTCATCAACCAAACCTCCCTGTAATATAATCCTCTGTCCGTTTGTCGGACGGCATAGAAAACAGCGTCTCCGTCTTGTTGTATTCAATGAGTTCGCCGAGCAGGAGAAAGGCCGTCCGGTCGGAAATACGCGCGGCCTGCTGCATATTATGCGTTACGATAATAATAGTATAATCTTTTTTTAATTCCATTACAAGATCTTCGATTTTGGACGTCGATATGGGGTCCAGCGCGCTGGTCGGCTCATCCATCAGCAGCACATCCGGCTTGACGGCAAGTGCGCGGGCGATGCACAGGCGCTGCTGCTGGCCGCCTGATAAGTCGAGCGCGTTCTTTTTCAGGCGGTCTTTGACTTCATCCCACAGCGTTGCGCCGCGCAAAGATTCTTCGACAATTGCATCGAGGCGTACGCGCTGGTGGATACCGTGGGTGCGCGGGCCGAAAGCGATGTTGTCATAGATACTCATCGGAAAAGGGTTCGCCCGCTGAAAGACCATACCAACCCGTTTGCGCAACAGGTTTACCTCGTAGTCTTTAAAAATATTCTGCTCGTCTAAGAAGATTTTTCCCGTTACGCGGCAGCCCTCGACGAGGTCATTCATCCGATTGATGCACTTGATCAACGTGGATTTTCCGCAGCCCGAAGGGCCGATAAAAGCGATGATTTCATTGGCGGGAACGGCCAGAGAAATGTTTTTAAGCATATGAAAATCTCCGTAGAATAAATCTAATTCCTCGATTCTGATCTTTTCCATGGGCGTTTACCTCTTCATCAATTTCTTTGCTAAAAATCCTGAAAACCAGTTGATGAGCAATACGATCACGAGCAGGACGACGGCCGTGGCGTAAGCTTTATCGATGTGCAGTCCTTCACTGGACAGCGTGTACATATGCACGGACAACGTACGCGTGGGAGATAACAGGCTGCCGGGCAATTC
>CALGIV010000183.1 GCA_937914785.1 uncultured Eubacteriaceae bacterium
GAGTTACAATGTTTTGTAAAAACCGGTCGTATGAACAACAACCGGTTTCATTTTTTTCATATTATTATGAGAGTTTTTTAAGATTCCTCTTACGTTCCGGTATCTTTCGGGCGCGGTTTACAGAATAGATGACATCGACAGTAACAATGATCAGAAAGAGCAGTGCAGCAATGTCTTTTGTTGTGGCGGAAATGGAGCCGAACCACCTTACCGCTCTTGGATGGAGAACGTAGCTGACGAACAGCGCCATCAAGCCGTAAAGTGTGGAATTGCGCAAGCAAATGCGGCCTTTTAAGTTGAAGCGGTATGTGGAGTAGTCGAACCAACGGTAGCCGAACAGCGTATCCTGGAGCCAGCTCGTGAAATATTCCAATACGGATGTAACGATAAAAGCCATGAAGAACAGTGCGACGGGGCGTGACAAATAGGGTTCGACAAAGCTTAAAACTGCAATTGCGCCAAAGCCGTAAATCGGACAGATCGGACCCTTAAGAAAACCGCGCGGTACGAGGCGACCGGCACCGACAGAACAGTAAATTGTCTCGCAAATCCAGCCAAACATACTGTAAAAGGCAAAACATAAAACTAAATTGGTAAAATTATTGCTCATAATCAGTCTCCTTTTCAGGTAGTTTTGATGGCGTGACATTATGGGTATACATCCAATATTTACTATAAAACAAGCCATCCTTTTAAAGTAACACGAAAGTTATAAACTACAGTGCCTCCTGTGTTAAAGCGAGCAAGTCCATAAACTTTTCGCCGGTAATATTTTCTTTTTCAAGAAGATATGCAGAGATATCATTTAATGCCTGACGATTATCACTCAGCAGGTTAAAAGCCGTCGCTTCACAGTCCATAAGAATTGCGCGCACTTCTTCGTCGATTGCGGCACCCGTCTGTTCGGAGCAGGTCAATACATTGCGGCCGTCGAGATATTGGCTCCGGGTGCTTTCCAGGCCCATTGCCCCGAAACGGTCGCTCATACCGTATTGCGTGACCATACTGCGGGCCAGCCCGGTTGCGCGTTCGATGTCGTTTGAGGCGCCGGTCGAAACTTCGTTAAAGATAATTTGTTCGGCGGCACGGCCTGAGAGCAGCGTAATGATCTGTGCTTTTAATTCAGATTGTGTCAGCAGATAGCGCTCTTCTTCCGGCGTGTTCATCGTATAGCCGAGTGAGCCCATCGTACGCGGCACGATCGTAATCTTGGTGACAGGCATACCATCCCTTTGCAGCGCCGTGGCGAGTGCGTGCCCGACTTCGTGAAAAGCGACCATCTGCTTTTCCTTTGGGTTGAGGATGCGGTCTTTCTTCTCTTTGCCCGCGATAACGACTTCTACGGATTCCAACAGGTCCTCTTGTGTGACGACATCGCGAGAGAAGCGCACGGCACGCAGTGCCGCTTCGTTGACCATATTGGCCAGGTCCGCGCCGGTGGCTCCGCTTGTTGCTAAGGCGACATCTTTTAAATTTGCATTTTTATCTAACTTTACCTTTGCCGCATGAACTTTTAAAATCGCTTCGCGGCCCGGCAGGTCGGGTTTGTCGACGATGATGCGCCTGTCGAAGCGGCCCGGGCGCAGGAGCGCCTTATCCAGTACCTCCGGACGGTTTGTCGCGGCGAGCACGATAATGCCTTTTGATGTGTCGAAGCCGTCCATTTCACTGAGCAACTGGTTCAATGTCTGTTCGCGCTCATCATTGCTGCTCATCTGGTTGTCACGGCTTTTGCCGATCGCGTCAATCTCATCGATAAAGATGATGCAGGGCGCGTTCTTCGTCGCCTCGGCAAACAAGTCCCTGACACGGCTGGCGCCGACGCCGACGTACATCTCGATAAATTCAGAGCCGGTAATCGAATAAAACGGTACCTTGGCTTCCCCGGCAACTGCTCTGGCCAATAGGGTTTTGCCGGTTCCGGGCGGGCCGACCAAAAGTGCGCCGCGCGGCTGTTTGGCACCGATTTGCTCATACTTTTCGGGATTGTGCAGAAAGTCAATCATTTCGTACAGGCTTTCCTTGGCTTCGTCCTGACCGGCAACATCGGCAAAAGTGATGCCTGTGATCTTTTGTGCATCAAAAACCTTGGCCTTGCTTTTTCCAATGCCGCCCATCGTGCCGCCGCCCATTCGTTTCGTCATGTTTTTAAAGAGGAAATAATACATCACATAAAGTATCAATACCGGAAATATCCAGCTTGCCATAAATGTCAGGATAGGATTGGTTTGTGCATTGTTTTGATAGAACCGCACATCGTTTTCATCCAGCCGCTCGACTAAAGAAGGATCATCTACACGAATTGTGTAAAAAATTTGATCCCAGAGATCCATTTGAGGAGCTTCTTCCGTATTGGCAAACAGAATTTGCCGAAGTTGACTTTCGTCAGCTGTTTTATTTAAGGTGAGCAGCAGCTGCTCTTCTTCCAGTTGTACGACGTCGACGCTGCCGCTTTCTATCAGTTGAATAAATTGGCTGTATTCAATCTGGTAAGTACGCTTGCTTGCCATCGTTGAAGTAATAAAATTCAGCACGATCGTAATCAGTAATGCGATGATCAGAAAATGGAGCAGATTGGGAGGTGTATTCTTTTTTTCTTTTGTTGGTTCAGTCGGTGGTGGTTGGTTTAAATTGGGTTCATTCATTAAGTTCATCCCTTTCTATTTTTTTGCCGCATTTGCCGCAATAGTGATTTTCTATAGGATTTTGCGCGAGGCAATGAACGCACATATGATGCCCCTGAAGCTGTGAAAGGTGTACCTTTGCATCGACAAGATTATCGACGATTCTGTCGATCTCGTCAAACTTTCGATCGGCTAACTCGTAAATGCTTCTGCCTAGTTGATAATATTTTTCATCGATTTCACGTTCAAGTTTGATAATTTTGCTTTCCAGCAAAACCGCCTGCTTCTGTGCTTCTTTATTATTTTTAAACTTTTCAAACTGATCGATTTCTTTCGACATTTTTTTCGCCTCCCGCGCTTGAATCACGTTGCTTCCTGTTGTACAATAACATAATACGACAGCAGAAGCATTTGGGCAATTTACAGAAAAGACGAAATGTAAGATACTTTACAAAGGAGAAAAAATGTCAACCGGTAAAGATGAAAAAAAGGATCTGCGCATAAGCAGGACACAGCATTCTCTGATGACGGCGATGATGACTTTGTTGGAAAAACGAAGTTTTAACAGAATAACGGTCAATGATCTTTGTGAAGTAGCGATGGTAAGCAGGACGACGTTTTATCAGCACTTTGAAGATAAATACGATTTGTTGCGTTCTTGTCTGGAACAGATCAAAACAGTGATTGGTGAAGCGAGGCAGGAATACGAATTCGGAGACCTGGTTTGGGCAATTCTGGATTATATCGAGGAAAATATAAAAATTTTTAAAAACCTTTTGTTGAAGGATGTCAATTACGAACTGCTTGTTATGTTGTCGGCGATTAATATTGAGGACATAAAATTCATTATTGAGCGGCGGATCAAAGAAGGAGAAGATTTTGGCGTGCCGGCCGATATTCTTGCTGTTTTTTTAGCCGGGGGCATTGCAGAGTTGTTGTTTTGGTGGATTGAAAAAGATTTTCCTGTATCAAAACAGGAGATGGTAGATTTTTTGACACAGATTGTAAAACGATGAAATGTACATTGATCAGAAACGCAAAAAACAGAAAAACCTTGTGGAGAATCAAGGTTTTTCTGAAAAAGTACTAGTCGTTCATCTATGAACTTAGAGGAAAGGAAGTTTTGGATTTTCATTGATCAATTCGTATTCTACCTGATAATTCTTGAAAAAACCTTGAAGTAACATTAAAATTTAATGAGAAATCCTTTTCCTCTATAGTTTTTATAAAATCATTTCAATTTTTATTCAAGCATCATCGGATATTTTCCTTAGGTAAGGAGCATAAAAAATGAGAATTTTAGTAGTTGAAGACGAGCGGTCGCTGTGTGACGCGCTGGCGACGATTTTAAAACAAAATAAATATATCGTCGACGTGTGTTATGATGGCATTGCCGGCGAAGACAACGCGATGAGCGGTATTTACGATGTAATCGTGCTGGATATTATGTTGCCGGGAAAAAATGGACTGGAAGTGCTGAAAAGTCTTCGACAGGCGGGTGTTTCGACGCCGGTTCTGCTTTTGACGGCAAAATCGGAAGTTGAAGATAAGATCTCAGGATTGGATCTGGGCGCCGACGACTATTTGACCAAGCCGTTTGTCACTGGTGAGTTGTTAGCGCGTATTCGTGCGATGACGCGCCGCAAAGGCGAATATACCGGTGACAGTATCGTCGTTGGCGAGACGGCACTGGATAAAAACACGATGGAATTAAGCCACAAGGGCCGCAGTGTGCGCCTTGGCTTAAAAGAGTTTCAATTGTTAGAGACGATGATGGCGAACAGTGCGCAAATCGTGCCAAAGGAACGGTTGATTGAGAAGATTTGGGGTTATGAAAGCGAAGCTGAATATAATGCGATCGAAGTTTACGTGTCTTTCATCAGGAAAAAACTGATGGCGATCAATTCGGATATACAGATTAAAGCAGTGCGTGGTGTGGGCTATTGCCTGGAGAGCAGCACATGATCAAGAATTTAAAAAGAAGATTCATCGCAATTACGATGGGTGCCATCTTTGCCGTGTTTGCCGTCGTGTTAATTACGCTGAATCTTTTTATGCAGCGTATCAGTACCAATCAAATTGATGCGTTGCTGGAGACGATTGCTGCAAATGATGAGTTATTACTTATCATCGAACAGCGTTCGGATGGGGGAAGCATTGAACTGTATGACCCGAGAGATGAGTCTTTTTTACGTGTCGGCAGGTTTTTTTATGTCCGCATCGTAGATGCGGGAGAACAGTATTTTTTCAGTGCGGGCGGCACTTCCGGCATCACGCAGGATATGGCGTTGGAATATGCGCAGAAGGTTTTAAAAAAGGGCGTCGAAAAGGGGACGATTGACGAATTTCAGTATTTAGTTGCCCAAAAACCCGATAACAGTTATATTATTGTATTTGCCGAGCGTAGCATTGAGCTGCAATTGCTCAGCAAGCTCAGGCAGGTGTCTCTGTGGGTAGCAGGCGGCAGTTGCGTAGTGTTGTTGATTATCGTTGTCTTGTTGGGGCGTTGGGCCGTGCGCCCGGTTGAACAAAGCCTTGAGAAGCAACGCCGGTTTATTTCGGATGCAAGTCATGAACTGAAAACGCCGCTGACCATCATCAGCGCGAACGCCGACGTTCTGGAAAGTGAAATCGGCCAAAATCAGTGGCTGGGATATATCAAGCAGCAGACGATGCGTATGGGGCGGTTGATTCAGGATTTGCTGTCGCTGACGCGGACAGATGAAGGAATTCAGCAAATACAGTTCGCTTCCTTTTCATTCAGTGATATGGTGTTGAATACGATACTCGAATTTGAAAGCAGAGTTTTTGAAGAAGGCCGGCATCTGCAATATGATATCCAAGAAAATATTGCCTGCAAAGGGGACGAAAAACAATTGCGGCAGGTATTGGTAATTCTTGTTGACAATGCCATTCTGCACTCCCCTTCGGATGGACAGATTCGTGTTAAGTTAAAAAAGCATAAAGAGAAGATCGTCTTATCCGTATACAATACGGGTACGGGGATTGCCGAAAGTGAGCGCGAGAAAATCTTTGAACGGTTCTATCGCAGCGACACGTCGCGTTCGCGCGAGACAGGGGGGTATGGTCTTGGCCTGTCGATTGCAAAATCTATTGTCGAAAAGCACAAAGGGAAGATTATCGTAACGGGTAAAGAAGGGGCGTGGGTACAGTTTACGGTGACGTTGTAGCGTTTAAGAAAAAAATGCATAATGTAGGAATTCTTGAGTAATATTTAACAGGACGCAGGTTGACCGGAATGTAAAAAAGGTATAAAATAATCGTGTATTTAAAACTCGGGAGTTTTTGATAAAAATGAAAAAACGGATAGCAGTTTTATGGGCGATGTTGTTTTGCTGCATAACGCTTTTAAGTGGATGCGGTACCAATGCAGACGTTGAAACAGAAATATTATTGCCACATCAGCAGGATCTTTCCGGCAGGCGTGTGGAGTTTATTTTCCATTTTGAGAAACAATCCGGTATGGGTTCCAATCAATTTGCCGTCTGGATTGAAGATGCGCAGGGGCAGTTTGTCAAAACTGTCTATGCAACACAGTGGACGGCGCTTGGCGGTTATGAAATAAGGGAGATGTCTTTGGCAAACTGGGTTGAAAAGGCATCCCCATCATCGTTGTCGTCTGCGGAACTGGACGCAATTACCAGTGCTACGCCGCAGAGTGGAACGTATAAGGTTGTATGGGTGATAGATGAAGGCGATACAGGCGATTATCGCTATATTATTGAAGGGTCGACCTATATGGAAGAATACGTATTATTTGAAGGCGTTGTAACGCTGGGAGATAAAGAGACGGAAGAAAAGCCGACGGGGGCTTTCAGCGCGAATTCGCCGAAGAATGGCGGAATGATTACAGACGTGGTCGTTCGATATTATTCCCGGTAAAGTTTTATCTCGGATGGAGGAAGGAATATGGCGGCATACCGAATAAAACCGATCGGAGACGCAGGCTTAACGGCAGCGCTGAATTTGGTCTGGGAAGTGTTTAACGAATTTCAGGCCCCGGATTATGAGGCGCGCGGCGTTGAAGAGTTCAAAGAGTTTATCCGCTATGAGAATATTCGCGAAAAGATGTATTGCGGTGAAATTTTGCTGTGGGGAAGCTTTGATAAGGACCGGCTGATCGGCGTCATCGCCGTGCAGGAGCCTGCGCATATCAGCTTATTGTTTGTCGACAAGGCTTACCATCGCAATGGTGTTGCGCGTGGTCTTGTCGAGCAAATGCTTGCGTACTGCAAAACAAAAACACAATACCGTATTGCGACTGTGAACGCTTCTCCCTATGCGCTTAAGGCGTATGAAAGAATGGGATTTGAGGCGACCGATGCTGAGCGCGAAGTAAACGGGATTCGATTTATTCCGATGAAAAGAGTGTTTTAAAAGTCGGCTTGAAGCCGACTTTTTTATTGTATATAACGTTCGATATGATCGATCAATTCATCAAAGTCGTCGACGGTAAACCTTTGGCCGAGTGCAGCGATCGTATTTTTGGCATACTTGAGCAGGTTGCGGTATGCGCCCAGCAGCTCTTCGGTATCCAATTTAGCGGTCGCAGCGCGATAGCTGTCGTATGCAACGGCGGAGAGCTCTTTTTCCAGATTTCTCGTCGGATTTACCCAATGTTCCGTTTTGTTTTCCAGAAGCCTTAAGGATTGCAGATAATATTTGCGCGCGTTATGCAGGCTCTCGAGTGAACGCGCATATTCGCCGCGTTTATAAACATGGAGCCCCAGCAGCAGTTCGTTTAAAAGGCTGTTGATCAAATATGCCGCAATCTCCGGCGTTTGGCGGTCAGCCTGATAATGTGACAGCATTTGAAGCGCTTCTTTCAGCCGTCCCTGCCGGTCGTATAAGCACATCGCATCGATATTCGGAAAGTAGCCTGTGCTTTTGAACGTGTTGATGATGTGCATTTCACTGTGATGTATAAAGTGAAATTCTCCGCGAATCAGATTCGTAAAGATGACGACCTCCGTGCCGTAAGAATTAAAAAAATGCGTATAGATTGGATGGATTGCAGCGATCCATTGTTTGGTATCGAGTGCTTTGTCGCTCTTGTCATCAAAGAAAATATAAAACTCAATATCAGAGTATTCATCTCCGCTGCCCTGGGTAAACGAGCCGTACATCATCACGGCGTCGATGCGCTCGTCCTTCTCGGCAGCTGCTTTTACGCGCTGAATCATCTCCTGTTGTCGAATCATTTTCTCCTCCGTTTCTTATGCGCGACAGCGCATAGGGTATGGCTTTCTGCCTGACAGGTTGCTCCGGCTACATCGCCGTAAAAATCAATATGCGCAAAGCCGGCTTGTTTAAGCTCTTCCTGAAGTTCTGTTTGGGTAAAATAGCGTTCCCAAATGTTGTAGCATCGTGGCGCGTCGTTTGTTACGACGATGGCCTGATTTAACGTGATGTTGCCGTCAAAACGAAAAGTCGCGTGCAGGCAAAGGTGTTCTTCGGGGTGCCAGAAGCCTTCTGTCGGAAAGTAAGCATAGTGCTTTTGTTCCTCAATTGAGGCGTAGCGTTGTGTTGTAAATACATCAAAAATTAATACGCCGCCGTCTTTGAGTGCACGATAAATGTTTTTTAGCAGTGTAGAGCGGTCTTCCGGCGGCAACACACCGTAATCGCACCAGATGAGTGTGATGATGTCAAAAGCGTCTTCGTCATCGAGCGTTAAATAGTTCCGGCAGACATAAGTTGCCTGATAAGGCTTGCTCTCAATATGCTGTTGCGCGTAATCAATTGAACGTACAGATAAGTCGATTCCCGTGACGTCGTAGCCCGCGATGGCAAACTTTTCTGCATAGATACCGGGGCCGCAACCCAAGTCCAATAGAATGGGATAATTTTTCGGTGTGAACTGTTCGGCGATCCAGGCGGCAGACCTGGCGACAAACTGATGGTTGCGCGTGGCGCCGTCGCTGGCAGGATTTAAATGTTCGGCGAGCATTCCTTTTGAAATGTGTGCGTCATCCCAGAACTTGTGTGAACTCTGTGCATACAACGTCGGCCGTTCTAAATAGGGTGCTAATTGCCCCAGCATAAAATCAAGTCCTTTCTTTGTGCTACTGTGGTTTTATTATATCAAAGACGCCGCATAAAAAAAAGCGTAAAAAGTTTTCTGTTATGGGCATATGTGCTTGACATGGGTGCAGGCTTTGATTAGAATACATATTGTATAAAAGAACAATAATACATACTGTATATTGTGCAGGCGTTGTTTGAAAACAACAGGGAAGACGGGTGAGAATCCCGCGCAGTCCCGCTGCCGTATGGCGTGAGCTTTAAGGAAATAAGCCACTGAAACAATTCGTTTTGGGAAGGGAACTTAAAAGCGTTGAACGCTAAGCCGGAAGACCGGCCTGCATCGATTGCGCCGGCCACGGAGTATGGCAAAAGCGGATAGCACAGGTTTTTGAGCCCATGTCTATTGGCGTGGGCTTTTATAATGATTTTTTATGGAGGCACGAACATGATTACGAAAGTACGCAAACGCAATAACGAAGTCGTCCCGTTTGAACAGGAAAAGATTGCCTGGGCAATTTATAAAGCGGCGGAAGCTGTCGGCGGCAGTGATTTTGAGCTTGCCCATCAATTGAGCGACGAAGTAGTTCGGCTCGTATCCGCATCGGGTACAACACTTGCCGATGTAGAGGAGATTCAGGATGCGACCGAAAAAGTCCTGATCGAAAACGGTTATGCCAAAACGGCCAAAGCCTTTATTTTATATCGTGAGAAGCGCCGCAGTGCCCGCGAACATAATGCGTTGATCGGCGCGACGATCAATATGTTTTCCGATTATCTCGATGATAAAGATTGGCAGATACAGGAGAATGCAAACACACAGAAATCGATCAATGGGATGAACAATTACGTGCGTGAGACTTTTACAAAGCAATATTGGTTACACGAAATCTACCCGGTAGAGATTCGTCAGGCGCATATTGAAGGAGATTTACACTTGCACGATTTGGGTTTTTTCGGCCCGTATTGCGCCGGATGGGATTTAAAACAGCTGCTCATTGAAGGGTTTGGCGGCGTGAGCGGAAAGGTGGAATCTTCTCCTGCAAATCATTTACGTTCCTTTTTAGGCCAGATCGTGAATTCGACATTTACGACGCAGGGTGAGACGGCCGGTGCGCAGGCCTGGTCGTCAATCGATACGTACTGTGCGCCGTTTATCTATTATGATAAAATGACAAAAAAGCAGGTCAAACAGGCCTTGCAGGAGTTTATTTTTAATATTAATGTGCCGACGCGCGTCGGATTTCAGTGTCCGTTTTCAAACCTGACATTTGATATCGTCGTACCGCACACGCTGCGCGATGAGGCGGCGATTGTCGGCGGGCAGCTGATGGAAAAAGCATACGGTGAATTTCAGGCGGAAATGGACTTGTTCAACGAGGCGTTTTGTGAAGTCATGCTGGAAGGGGATGCCAAAGGGCGTGTGTTTACCTTCCCGATTCCGACGATCAACGTGACAAACGATTTCGACTGGGAAAGCTCTGTCGTCAACCGGTTTATGGAAATTACCTGCAAGTATGGCATTCCATACTTTTCCAATTACATCAACTCCGACCTTTCTCCGGAAGACGCGCTGTCGATGTGTTGCCGCCTGCGCCTCGATACGAAAGAGTTGCGTAAACGCGGCGGCGGCCTGTTCGGCTCTAACCCGATGACAGGCTCCATCGGTGTCGTGACGATCAATTTGCCGCGGCTGGCATATCTGTCAGGCAGCGTCGTCGAATTTCGCGCACGTCTGTGGCGTATGGTTAAATTGGCGAAGAACAGTCTGGAAATCAAGCGGAAGATTATTGAGGCGCAGACAGAGCGGGGAATGTATCCTTATTCGGCACATTATCTGCGCAATATCAAGGAGCGTACTGACCAGTATTGGTATAATCATTTTAACACGATCGGCATCATTGGGATGAATGAAGCGTGTTTAAACTTTTTTAAAGATGGTACGGATTTGACGGATGAGAAGGGCCAGCAGTTTGCTGCCGAGACGATGCACTACCTTCGTGAGCTCATTGCGAATATTCAGGAGGAGACCGGACATTTTTACAATCTGGAAGCCTCGCCTGCGGAAGGCACGAGTTATCGTCTGGCGAGATTGGACCGCGAGCAGTATCCCGAAATCCGCTGTGCAGGTACGGAAGAAGTGCCGTATTACACGAATTCAACACAACTGCCCGTTGGCTTCACGGAGGATATCTTCGAGACGCTGGAGTTGCAGGACGAATTGCAAAGCCTGTATACGGGCGGGACGGTTTTGCACTTTTATCTGGGTGAGCGGATTGCCGATATTGAGGTCGCCAAGCATTTGATTAAAAAAATCTTTACGACATATAAACTGCCGTATATCTCTTTGACGCCAACATTTTCCGTCTGCAACACCCACGGCTATATTGCGGGCGAACATTTTTCGTGCCCGCAGTGCGGCGCCGAGGCGGAAGTCTGGAGCCGCGTCGTCGGATATTTGCGGCCGGTGCAGCACTATCATAAGGGTAAACGGCAGGAATATGATGAGCGCTTAAAATATGTTATCGCCGAAGAAGCGCAGCAGGCGGCATGCGTATAGCAGGGCTGCAAAAAAACAGTACGCTGGATTTTCCCGGCGTATTTTGTTGTGTGATCTTTACGGCGGGCTGCAACTACGATTGCTATTATTGTCATAATCGTGCCTTGATCACGCATCCGCCATTAATAGATAATGATAAAGTTCTGTCGTTTTTAGAAAAGCGTGTGGGTCTGATCGAGGGAGTCGTATTATCCGGCGGGGAGCCGACTTTGCAGGACGATGTTGTGGTGTATGCGTCGGCGCTCAAGCAGATGGGCTACAAAGTAAAGCTGGATACGAATGGCAGTCATCCTGACGTCGTCGAGGCGCTGTTGCGCAGTGCTGCGCTGGATTACGTAGCGTTGGACTACAAGGCGCCGTTTTCTGCTTATCAAAAGGTCTGCGGCGTACCGGCCGATGGCATTTATGATACGCTCAGCCTGTTGACAGACTCAGGCGTTGCGTATGAGATTCGCACGACGATGATTCCGGAGATTACGCCGGCTGTCTTGCAGGAGATGGCCAGAGCCATTCCGGTTGTCGAAAGGTACGCATTACAACTATACCGCCCACAAGGCGATTCTTCGTTGGAGCAAGTGTTCTATGCACCGCCGCAATTACATGAATTGGCAAAACAAATCGAGCCTTTTCAGCCGAATGTATGCGTGCGGGCTTGAGCCCGTGCGATAAAAAAGCTTCTATTAAAAAGAAGAAGCGCGCTTTATCGCGCGTTTCTTTGATTATCGGGTTAAATATTCCTGTAATGCGTCCTTTGATTTCTTCGCTGCTTCGTAGCCCAGTCGATAGACATCTAAAAGCTTTTCCTTGCTTTTTTCGATACGCCTGACATTGAGCGCCTCCGGCGGACGAATGACAAAAATGTTGCCTGCAATTTCCTGTTCGGCGATGAAGTCCAGCGTTTTGTTATAATGCAAATGGCGGTTTATCATTTGCTCGACAAAAGCCGGATAGTCCCGATATTTTCTTTTCAGGTAAGAGCCCATCGTCATGGGGCCTTTGCGATAGCCATAATGCTGTGTGAGCACGACGATATGCTTTTTATTACCGCGCCTGATCGATTCGCGGATGGGGATGGAATCGACGATGCCGCCGTCAAGATACGGTATATCGTTGATACAGACAAACCTGGATACCCCCGGCAGCGAACTTGAAGCACGCACATAGTGCATATCGGTGCGCATATCCTGAACTTTCATATATTCGGCTTTACCGGTAACACAATTTGCCACAGTTGCATAAAAAGTGGTTTTGCTTTTTAAAAAAGCATTATAATCGTAAGGGTTCAGCTTGTTGGGTATTTCATCATATACAAAATCTACACCGAACAGATCACCGGTTTTTAATACACTTGAAAAGCTGCAATAACGCTTATCGTTTAAATAATCGATAGAGATGTTGAGCGCACGTTTATACTGTTCGGATAAGTAGCTGGTTGCATGGCAGGCTCCCGCAGACACGCCGATTAAGTTTTCGAACCAAATATTTTCTTCTAAAAAAT
>CALGIV010000184.1 GCA_937914785.1 uncultured Eubacteriaceae bacterium
GGATTGGTCTTTGTTGCTACGGGGTATAATTATGCCGATGCATTGGCCGGCGGACCGTATGCGGCGCGTGAAAGCGCAGCTATCGTGCTTGTCAACGGTCAGGGAAGTAGTGTGCCAGATGTTGTAAAGAAGTATATCAAAGGTGTTAAAAAGCATCACGTCGTTTATTTAGGCGGTACCAGCGCAGTAAGCGATAGGGTGCGTATCTTGATTGGAAATTCATTGAATTGAGGAATGCACTATGCTGGCAGTATTTCAATTGACGAAAGGAGATGCGTTCTTATTTCATTTATGATTGCTGGCGTGATGCTGATGCTTTGGCGGGTGTGTTGAAAATAGATATTTTGTAAGCGGAATTTAACAGGTTGCTGCTTTGCGGTTTGTCGTAAGGTGGCCGCCTGTTTTTTCATTGCAAAAAATTTCAAACAATAAAAAAGCAAGGTTCTCCTTGCTTTTTATGAGTTACAGTTTCGACGTCACGCTGCTCAGCTTTTGGTCGATGCTGCCTTTTTTATCGTGTCTGTCGTCGATTTTAATTTGAGAGAAAGTGCGCGGATAACCCATATCTTTCAGCTTCAGCTGGATTTTACGGATCATCTCAAACGCTTCGTCGATGTCGCCTTCAAGCGTAATGCTCATCGGGCTTTCAACATATTTAAAGCTGTAAGTATCTAAAATTTCTTTTACGATCGTCTTGGCGCTCGGCAGGCTGTTTTCGCCTTTTGGCCTGGTTGCACCGATGGAAATATCGATAATTGCCATTTATTCATATCCTCCTTATCGTTTGTCGATCATTCGTACGCTGATGCTGACCGCTTTATATCCTGCGCTGAACAGGGCGTCCTGGCACGCTTTGATCACCGCCCAGATTTCGTCTGCGTCGGCTTCCAATACAGAGCTCATTGGCCCCAGCGTATTTTTGATGCCGCTGTCATCAAGAATTTTTTGTACGAGCGCTACAGAGGCGCTTTTACTTGTCCCTTCACCGGGATTTTCACCGACGATTGTAAGATCTGCCATTGCCATAAGAAAAACACTCCTCTCTGGTATTTTTTTATATTGTATCACAGATTTTTTAACTTCGCGGTAAAAAAACAAATTTAAGTTGTCTTTTTTATCTGGTATTCTTGGTTTTGCAAGCAAGATTTTAGGGTCATAGTGATAAGTGT
>CALGIV010000185.1 GCA_937914785.1 uncultured Eubacteriaceae bacterium
CCCTCAACGCGCCGCCGATTCTTTTCACCATCGTTCGATATGTCCCGCGCGCATTTAAAACCCCAACGCCGCTTTGCGGCCGGACGTACTGTATTTGTGCGTCAAACAAAGCTAACAGCCGCCGGGCTACATGGCTGACCTCCAGCGCGCCGCCGGACTGATCCTTCGCGCTCGCAAATAAAACCAACTGTTCAGACGGCTTTGAAAAGATGCCGTAAATGAAAAAGAATTCCTGTTCGATGCGCGCTTCGCTGTCACCGGAAATGCGAAGGCCTTTTTCATTCAATTCCTGCCGCTCTTTTTGTGTAAAGATACCCGGCAAGTCCACATCCGCAGGCAGAATGCCCTCGTTCGCTCCGAGGACAACAGCCACTTTGATGTCCCCGGTTCGGCTGCGCATAAAATCACCCACATTCACGTTATCGGCTGTATCCGGTAAAATCCCTGCCTTCTCGCTCTGAACGGCCTGCTGCAACACCTGATAGAACTCCGCCAGTTTTGCCTGCTGTCCGCCGAGGAAATAAGCGATAAAATCGAGGCTTTCATCCAAAATCCCCATCGTCTGTTCGGCCAGCGCCCGCTGCACCAGCAGCCCGCTTTCCCCGCAGTAAGCGATATGCGCCGCCATCTTCTCGTTTACGCGCACATCGGCCAGCAATTCCTTAAGTACTTGCGCGATCGCTTCATAGCCAGCCGCCTTTTTCAACTTTTCACACCAGGGAGCCACCTCATCGTAAAAGACCACACGAATCTCATTCAGCGCAGCCAAATCCGTCTGCTCATCTGCCCTTTCAAACTGTTCGGCATATTGCCTGCGGCCACGAATGCCGAACTTTAATACGTAATTCTCCAACTCCTCAATCTGCGCCTCATCAAGCGCCGAGAAACCGGACTTTAAGTATTCAAAAACATCGCCATAGCGGTAATTGTCTTCTGCGATGCGCAAAAGCGCAAACACCATCCGCATCAGCGCACCGTTTTGAATATCGTATTGCTCATCGATAAAATAAGGGATATCGTACTCCTCAAAAACCCTTTGCACGATCGGCGCATAAGCGTCAAGCGCATTGCTGAAAACGGCCATTTCGCGGTAACGCATTCCCTGCTGCGCATACTGCACCAGCATTTGTGCCGCCGCTTCCACCTCCTCGGTCATATCCTCCGCCAGATAGACTGCCGGCACCGAACCACTGCCTGTATAAACCTGCGGCGCATAAGAAAATAAGTGCTTTTCCACATGCACAATAGCAGGATGTACATTTTTTTTCCCCGCCAGATGTGTACGTTTCAGCGGGACATTTATTTCCTCGCCGATTTTAACGATATCCTCGACAAGCTGCTCGCTCGCGGCAAAGACGTCCCGATCGTTTTCCTCTTCATATCGAATGGCCACCGTACACTTTTCTGCCTGCCGGGCAATACACTCGACCAGACGCAGCCGCTGCGCGTCCAGCGAATGATAGCCATCGATATAGACGGCCTTCCCCACAAAGAACCCATCTCGTACGGCCTCTTTGACGGCTTCGGCAATCAAGTCTTCACTGTCGTAATACTCCTGACATATGTACTGTTCATAGCTTTGATAGATCAGACCGATTTCTTTCAGTTTCTGTTTCAGCAACGCCGTCTCGCTTAAAGCATCAAGTTTTTCCGGCTTCAAGCACCGCTTTTTCAAATCGGTAATACATCCCATCAACAGCTCGCAAAAACCATTGTGCGCATAACTTTTTTCATACACCGTCAGCGACGGCGCCGCATCCAGCAACAGCTTTTTTAAAATGATCAACGATGCCTTCTTGCTCAGCGGCTGCTTGCGCATTTTACCGGCCTTGTTCAATATGCGCCACGCCAGGCGCGAAAATCCGGCCACCTTTACATCCAGCATACCGGAACAGCCCAGCACAGCGATAAGTTCCTTCTCAGCCTGAAAACTAAACTGTTCAGGTACGACTAAACAGACATCCTGCCCTTCGGCGATGTCTCGCGCAATTTCTGTATAAATCAATCTGCTCTTCCCGCAACCCTGCCGACCGGTAATCAAATGAATCATACGACGCTCCGCTACAATAATCGTTGCTTTTATTATACACCAGATTCCGCCTTTGGCAAAGACTTGTCCACCGTCAAAGTTTGTTCAAATTGAAAAATTTCTTCCTGAACTTCTGCCATCTTCCCCTCCGCCCCATCGTAATGAATGCTGATGGGCGCAATCTTGTCCCCGCTCTGCGGATAGAACGCTTTCAAGGCACAAACCGCGCCCTGTGCGCTTTTGATTGCGGGCACCGCCTGCACGACGACGAGCTTATCGTCGCCTTCTTCGGCGTAAAACTCGCAATATCGGCCATTTACGAGCGCTGCAAAACAAAGGGCCTCCTCACCTTCCGTCGCATAAACCGTGACAGGAATACCGTCGATCTCATAACTTACTTCACTGTCGACCGATAAGAGATTCCCGCCTTTATCATACGTAATCTTGCCGATATAACCCTCTGAGACGCCTTGCGGCAGATCGGCCGTTACATCGTTCTGCGCGCCTTCGTCGTGGCTTTCCGCACCGTAATACAACCAGCCTTCAATGGCCGATAAATACACCTCGCTAAACCCGATGCTCTGATACACCGCATACTCTGCAGCCGGATTTTCGCTCGCGCGGTAAGGAAAATAAATCGACAACCCGCACAGCGCTTCATCCGTGCGATAAACCACAGCCTCATTGAGCACTGCCGCAAGGTCTGCCTCAAACACTTCGGCAAAGAACTTCTCCAAATCCAGCATATTCGTCTGCTCTGCCGTGCTTTTCATCCGCCCAACGGCGATGTCGTCATACGTCTTTCGCACAAAGCGTCCTGCATCATCTTTTTCCTGTACGATTTCGTCAATTTGCTTCTGAATCTTGGAAATATATTCCAAATCCGTCACCGCCAGCAAATAGCCAATACCGCTGCGCAGCGGCTTGTGCACATACGTATCGACGAGCACGCGGCCCAAATAAGCGCCGTCTTCATCGGCATTCCGCTTGACTGTGTTGATAAAGACATCGTAAGCAAACCCATTGTCGTTCATCAATTCCTCAGATGCCGCAAGATATCGTGCGTACGGCGCAATAATTGACGCCGTCTCGATATTCGACATCAAACACGCATCAAAAGCCACCAATTCAAAAATTACGTCCGTTTGTGCATACGCATCTGCAAACGCCGTGCGCATCTCGGCCAATAACAACGTATCGTGCGAAAATTGTTCGTCGACGCCAAATCCCGCCACCGCACTGCCGCCGTGATTCCACAAAATCAACGCATACTTTTCAGCCGGGTACATCTCAACACCCCAAATCAGAAAATCGCTCAGCGTCTCCGCACTCGACATATTCACCGCCGCCGAACGAAACAACTCCTGCAATCGAAAAGGCTTTACATACCACCGCTGGCTGCTCTCCGCATCGACATAAACGTTATGCCAGTGCTCGCTGCCGCCCGTCTGCACGACAACGTTGACCTCTTCATTGCTGCCCGCATACACCATTTCCCGCAAATCCCTCGTCGCAGCCGCCGAAGCCGTCTCCAAGTCCGAGCCGTTCATATAAATCAAAATCGTCCATTTTGCCGCTGTGTCCGGCCGTTTGAGCGAACCGGAACCACAGCCGCCCAATATTCCCAAAACCAGTATCAAAATGCACAACAAATAAAGAATCCGTTTTGTTTTCATACTGCTTAGCTTTTTCGTAAAGATGGGGTTTTATGCAGAAATCAGATCAAATAAGCATTCATAAAAAAAGACATTGCTTGCTGCAATGTCCAAATTATGTATGATTATTAAATGCTGTCGCCTTACTCTTCATCCGCCCACTTCTCACATTGGGCCATCACCGTCTGGATAGCATCTTCCATCCCCTCGGGAGGATATTCATATTTTTTCAACAGCCGTTTTACCAACACCCGCATCTGCGCACGAGCACTGTCTTTCTTCTGCCAGTCAATCGTACGGCTTTTTTGCAGTGTATCGGTAAGCTCTCTTGTCATTTCGCAAAGCTGCTCATTAGAAAAGAAATCCTTCACAGCTTCCGGTTTAGTAATTGCATCGTAGAAGGCAAGTTCTTCTGACGATAATCCGAGTTCATCGCCTTCTTGCCGTGCCTTGGCAATGTCAGCGGCCATCTTGCGTAATTCTTCGATAACTTCTGCATTGGTAAGTTGTCCATTACGGTATGCATTCATAATGCGCTGCATACGCTCTGAAAACTTTTCCGCTTGCACGAGGTTTGTTCGCTGATAAGTGGTAATCTGTTCACTGAGCAACTTTTTCAAAAGCTCAGCAGCAAGATTCTTTTCTTTCATTTTGCCCACTTCTTCAAGGAAGGCAGGGTCAAACAGCGAAAAATCCTCGCTTTTATCCGTAAACAGATTGATGACACCTTCACTGCGAATGCTCTGCTTGAGCATTTCATTAATCTGTTCGTTGATTTCTTTAAAAGATAGTTTACGCGGACCGGATATCCGGCTGAGCGCCACGCGCACTGCTTCAAAATATGCCGATTCCAGTCGCCGGGTTTTATCTAACAGGCTTTGACACAATGTCTTGGCTTGTCGCAAAAGCAGTGCTTCTTTTGTGAACAGCTTTTGCGCGTCTTCATCTTGACCCATAATGAAGTTGATACCACCGGCAATCAAATCTGCGCGCAATTTATCATCGTTCTGTTCTTGCATAAACGCAGAATAATCAAAGCCGTGGAACAGTTCACCACATACCTGCAGTTTTTCTTCAAACTTCGGCAGCGCAGTTTGCGCGATATCCATCTCACCGTAATTCTTACGGTCGCGAACGGTGTAATCATTCATCGCTTCCTTCAACGCACGGGCAATGCCCACATAATCCACAACCAAGCCGCCCTCTTTGTCCTTGAACACACGGTTGACGCGGGCAATCGCCTGCATTAAGTTGTGCCCACTCATTGGCTTATACACATACATCGTCGCAAGACTGGGTATATCAAATCCGGTCAACCACATATCCACCACGATGGCGATTTTCATGGGGTCGTCATTATCTTTAAATTTACGGGCAAGCTCTTTTTTGTAAGTTTTATTGCCTATCACTTTTCGCCAGTCTTCCGGGTCATTATTGCCGGAGGTCATCACCACTTTTACCTTCTCTGTCCAACCGGGGCGCAGTTCCAGAATCTTGCGATAAATCTGCATGGCGATGGAGCGAGAGTAAGACACGATCATCGCCTTGCCGGTAAGCAAGTTTTCCCGACCGTCTTCATAGTGATCAATAATATCCCGACATAAAGTATCAATCGTCTCCGGTGCGGCAAGAATAGCTTCCATTCTGCCCAACTCTTTTTTACTGCGCTCAATGTCCTGTTCATTGGCATTCAGTGCCAAAAGTTCGTAAGTGGCATCAATCTGGCGCAGCATATCTTCATTGAGGCCAAGGTTCATTACGCGGCTTTCATAATATACAGGCCGAGTCGCGCCGTCCTCCACAGCCTGCGTCATATCATAAATATCGATATAGTCGCCAAATACTTCCCGCGTATTGCGGTCTTTGGAAGAAAGCGGCGTACCAGTAAAACCAATAAATGTAGCATTTGGCAGACTATCACGAACGAGGCGGGCAAAACCGATCTTTACAGAGCCGTCTTTTTTCACTTTTTCAACCAGCTCATACTGGCTGCGGTGTGCCTCGTCCGCCATCACAATAATATTGCGCCGCTTGCTCAACGGCCCAGGGGATTCCTCAAACTTTTGCATAGTGGTGAAAATAATGCCATTTGCCTGCCGCTCCAGCAAATAGTCCTTCAGCCCAATTTCCAGTTTGCGCTTTTCCCCTTTTGCTATGGCCTCTTTGTATTCCTTGCTCAGCTTCCTGCAAGTGGCCTGCACCGGTGTTTGGCGCAGAAAATCCTTGCAAGCGGCAAACTGGGTATAGAGCTGGTCGTCCAAATCGTTGCGGTCGGTAATCACCACAATAGTAGGGCTATCAAGGGCCTGCTGCAAAAGCCCGGCATAAAACACCATGGACAAAGATTTCCCACTGCCCTGCGTATGCCAGAACACACCACCTTTGCCGTCGGTCTTAGTGGCATGATGAGTGGATTCCACCGCTTTGCGCACGGCAAAATATTGATGATATCCGGCCAGTATCTTTTTATCCTCCGGCGTATCCTGCGAAAACAGGATGAAATGTTTCAGAATATCCAAAAGACGGCTCGGTTCCAACATGCCGTTAAACAGCACATCATAACGGGCGTACCGGGTTTCTTCGTAGTTGCCATCTATAGTTTTCCAGTCCACATAGCGGTCAAATCCTGCCGTAATGGTGCCCACTTTAGAATTTACAAGATCACTAATAATGCAAAAAGCATTATACTGAAACAACGAAGGGATTTCATACATATAGTTTTTAATCTGACGGTAACCGTCGGAAAAATCGGTTTCCTCCCGCATACAGCTTTTCAGCTCCACCACCACAAGGGGCAGGCCGTTGACAAACACCACCACATCCGGGCGTTTTTGCTCGTTTTCCACTACCGTCCACTGGTTAATCGCGTGGAACTGGTTGTTGTCTAAATTATCATAATCAACCAACCGAATAATCTCGTGCTTGGTTTCTCCGTTTTTCTGGTAGCTGACCTCCATACCATTTTGCAGCCAGTCCATAAACTGCTTGTTCTGCTGTACCAATGTGCTGTGCTCGATATGGGTAAGTTTATAGAGGGCTTCATCCACCGCTTGCCTGTCCGCCGCCGGGTTGATATGGGGAAGCCGCTCGGTAAGCGCATCCATATACAAGGGGTTGTGAAAATCCCGCCCGATATCCGGGCCATACAGTTTGGTATAGCCCAACTCGTCCAACAGTATCATAACGGCATTTTCATAGTTTGATTCAAGGAATGACATAGACATACCCTCCGCTAATTGTCTTGCATCTTGTTTATTAATTATTTCCTTCTTTTGATAAGTACAATACATTTCCTCGCTGGTTATATGGTGTGTAAAATCTTTGCGATGAGCAACAATGGTATTTACTGTATTTTCACTTCGTCCACTTAATGATAAATAGTTTTTTGACCAAATTAAATTTATATAGTTAAGCTGATGTTCCAATTCCGGATAGACCGCTGCCTCATTAATACCAAATTGGTCTAATTCATTAATAATTGACTTTTTATACATATGTGGGATAATAATGGAACTCTCAAATTCTCCGCTAATATCCACTTTATATTTACTTAAAGTCCTCTGAGCATTATTTTTTATAATAGATGAAATATTAATTGCAGTTGGAAACAAAAACGCACCATTTTGAGCCTTTAGCCTTGCATTGGTTTGATCTGGCCTTAAAACATAATTGTTACCTAGTATTTTAACTACAGATTTAAAGTCTTCCTGTTCATATTGCCTATATTGATTATGTCCGATCACATCAATATCTTCTAAAAGGGTACAAAACGCTTTAACCGTCATATCTTTAATATCAATAAAAGGAATTTGTGAAACTATTTGAATGGTAATGTCTGATGGCCTTAACCATTCTGCATATTTAAAGAATACACGTCCATCACTTTCAACTTTGTGATAAGATGAATCGGCATTTGGAACATAGGCAATATGATCTTTGCAAGCAAAATATAAAGCGTTATTTGCATTTTCTGTAACATCTAGTAAACGTGTTGCTAAGCCATAGTGTTGCAATTTGGTTAACAAATCAATTTTTGTTAATCGTGAAAATTCACTTGGGGCTTTACAAAGACTTTCAAGGATAAGTTCTTTTTCAATCAACCATAGATCATCGCGAAAAATACTGGGAACTATTGACCATTTATCATTTTTTTGACCACGATAAAACCACGTTCCCTTACCCGGCAATGGAAGTTGAGCTATATATTCGACATATTCTTTATAAGATGTGATTACCTTCGACTTCATCATTTTCATTTTACTCCAAGAAGATTAATGCACCTCAATTTCTCCACTCATCAGTTTAGGCAAGAGAGTGTCACGAAGGGTGGCAAGGGTGCGATTTTGGTCGCATAATGCTCTTATTTGAGTGTCAAACACATTGCAAACGGCTTCATAATCTTTGATTGCTTCCTCAGATGGGATAATTGTCTTCATTGTGTTAAATGCTTTTTGATTGATGGAACCAAATACTGTGCCTTCTCCGTTATAGGCATCAAATTGGGGTTGCAAATTCATCAACAGATACAGTATATAGGACTGCATACCAGCCTTGCTATGCACCGCTGCAAGGCCGCGACCAATGCAGCAATCTTCTGTGGCGATATTAATATCGCCAACCGGAGCGCGTATACTCATAAGGATATCGTTTTCTTTTGCCATGCGCTTGGGTTCCGTTGTATAGAGGCGTATGGTGGGGAATCGCCAGCCAAATTCTGCTCGTCCCTGATAAAAAACGATACCTTCGCTATCTTCGTTATAACTTTTTCCACTGGGCGATTGGCCCATCGTAATATCTGCTATTTCCGACAATGCTCCAACCCGCCACCCTTTAGGAATCAACCCAAGCTCGCTATCCACAAACTCGCCGTCTTGAAACGGCTCAAAATCCACAAACCAGCTTTTGAAAATGGCTTGTGCCTGTGCCTCCAAATTGGCATTGATTTTGTTGTTTAGCTCAATTTTATCGTCAAGGCAGGAGAGGGTAGCGGCAATGGCATGTTGTTCAGGGAAAGGCGGCAATAGAATATCAAATCTTAATAATGTTTCAATCGTG
Organism: uncultured Eubacteriaceae bacterium; assembly: GCA_937914785.1. GTDB lineage: Bacteria > Bacillota > Clostridia > Eubacteriales > UBA1433 > CALGIV01. Next base: position 8,740 of record CALGIV010000185.1, read on the forward strand.
AGAGCTTTTTGTGTTGAGCCAATACATTTTGTATCAATTTGTGTACGCCCCCATGGACTGAGAAGCCAATAATAAATATACAGACTATCAGCATCGATAAAATTTCGAAACCATGTTAAGTTTCCGTCTTTAAAGTAAAACTTTTCATTCTTTTGGACCACATATGGTACACCCAGAGTGCCAACGGATGTTAAGAGAATGTCCCCGGGTTGTGGTGCACCATGCTTTTTTGATAGTTCATCATATCTTGCGGGCTCTATATAAAGTTCAGTTGAAACTGGACTTCCTTTTTGCTTTTCAATAATTTCTTTGCCGCGATAAAACGGAATACCAACAGAGCGATACTCTTTTGCGAAAATTCTTTTACTTGAGGTTATTTCACATACATCTCCAAGTTGCGCATCTCTCCACTTACTCCTCACTCCCGCTCACCCCCAGTCTTGCCTTTCAGCTTCTTCTGCGCCTGCTTGATGCTTTCCAAATAATCCCGCTCAGCATAGGTGGGCAAATCTGCAATCCGCTTGCGGTATTTTTTATATTCCTCGGCCGCTTTTTCAATTGCCGCCTGTCGGCTAACCGTTCCCGCGTTTTGCAACACACCCTTGCCGTATCGCTGGGCAAAATCATCCACCTGTGGCAGCCAATCCCTCATGTACATATGCTCGTGGTTGAGTGCGTGCAGTTCAGCCAAATCAAAAAATGCCGAAACCATGCGGTTAAGCACAGCCAGTTCTTTTTCGTCCAGATAATTTTTGGCAATCAGCGCATCGTTTTTATTGGGTTGATCGCCGGAAAAGGTCTTCATACCCATAAACGGAAGTTCCGCATTGGCGCGGCTACTAATAATTTCCGCCGATGTCTGCTCGTTCACCGCATAGTGCAGCTTGTTTTGCACAATCTGGAAAAACTGCCTGCATTCCTCCGATTTCGGGTCATAATCAACGCTGGTCGCAAAAAGGTCTAAAAGCTGGCGGTAAAAAACTTTCTCGCTGGAACGGATATCCCGGATGCGTTCCAAAAGTTCACGCCAATAATTGCCGCCGCCCGCCTGCTTAAGCAAATCGTCATTCATCGTAAAACCCTTAACGATATATTCTCGCAGCCGCTCCGTCGCCCAAATACGAAATTGCGTGCCGCGCAGCGATTTTACGCGGTAGCCAACGGAAATAATTACATCCAGGTTGTAGTAGTCAACCTTATAGATTTTACCGTCTGTGGCAGTTGTTGCAAAATTTGCAACAACTGAATCTCTATGTAATTCGCCTTCTTCAAAAATATTTTTGATATGTCTGGAAATGGTGGATTTATCCCGTTGAAACAGTTCAGCCATTTGGTCGAGCGAAAGCCAAACCGTCTCATTTTCCATGCGTACATCTATTTTTGTGGTACCATCTTCGGACTGGTACATAATAATTTCCGTATCTTTATAGCTCATAGCCAATTGCCCCCAACCTCTGCCTGATTTCGTCTTCCAGCTTATGGCTTTGCATAAACAAATCCGTTAGTTCTCCGGTCAGGCGGGCCATCTTTTCCTCAAAAGGTTCACTGTCTTCCTCTTGTTCGGCCAGCCCCACATACCGCCCCGGCGTCAGGATATAGTCTTGCTTTGCAATATCTCCGGTGGAAACAGCAGCGCAAAAACCCGGTTCATTCTCTAAGGTACCTTTTTCAAAGTCGGTGAAAGTATTGGCGATTTTGGCAATATCTTCCTCGGTCATTTCCCGCAAACGGCGGCTAACCATCGTGCCCATATTACGGGCATCGATAAACAACGTTTTGCCCGGCTGTTTCTTCGCCCGGTTCAAAAACCACAGGCAAACAGGAATTTGCGTTGAATAGAAAAGCTGAGGCGGCATCGCGACGATGCCTTCTACCAAGTCGTCTTCAATAATCGCCTTACGGATATCGCCCTCGCCGCCGCTCTGGCTGGAAAGCGAACCATTGGCAAGCACCATACCAATGCGGCCTTTTGCGCTCATATGAAAAATCATATGCTGCATCCAAGCAAAGTTGGCGTTGCCTGAGGGGGGCAGCCCATATTTCCAGCGCACATTCTCCGCCAGCTTGTCCGCGCCCCAGTCGGAAAGATTAAAGGGTGGGTTAGCCAGAATATAATCAGCCTTGAGTGCGCGGTGTAAATCGTTGAAAAAGGTATCCGCCTGCCTTTTCCCAAGATTGGCCTCAATGCCACGAATGGCAAGGTTCATCCGGCACAACTTCCATGTAGTGGGGTTTGAATCCTGCCCGTAGATCGACAGGTTGTTAATATTTCCTTGATGGGCTTCCACAAATTGGGCCGACTGCACAAACATCCCTCCGCTGCCACAGCAAGGGTCATACACACGACCATTGAAAGGTTTGATCACCTCTACAAGAGTATTTACTACGCACGCCGGAGTATAAAACTCGCCCGCATTTTTGCCTTCCTGCTCGGCAAATTTGCTTAAACAATACTCATAAGCACGGCCCAGCAAGTCCATCGTGCCACCATTGGAGGCGACGGCGATATTGGTAAACAAATCCACCACGTCACCCAGCCTTCGCTTGTCCAGTTCCGGGCGGGCAAAGGTTTTCGGCAATACGCCTTTCAGCTTTTTGTTTTCCTGTTCAATGGCATCCATTGCCGCGTCAATCACCTTGCCAATTTCTGGCGTATGCGCTTTAGAAGCAATATACGACCAACGAGCCACCTCGGGAACAAAGAAGATATTTTTCTCTTGATAAAAATCAATATCTTCTTCGAATCCTTCGCCTTCTTTAAGCAGTTCATTATATCTGTGTTCAAAACGATCCGAAATATATTTTAAGAATATAAGCCCCAGAATAACATGTTTATATTCAGCGGCATCCATATTGCCGCGCATAATGTCGGCAGCCTTCCATATTTCCTTTTCAAAGCCCAGTTCGGCGCTATTACCTATTGCCATAGAATCTCTCCGGTTTCTTCAATTCTTATTTCACCCAAATATCCTGATAATCCGGATGCTTTTCAAACCACTTTTCCGCATACGAACACGACGCATACGTTTTGCGCCCTGTGTTTTTGATCTTTTCTGCCGCAGCCTGCATCAGCTTGCCCGCAACACCCTGCCCGCGCAGGCTGTCGTCAACAAACGTACTGCTGATATCGACCGTCTTCTCGTCAATTACCGTCATCACCAGCGTCGCAATTTTTTGCCCTTCTTCCCCTTCAAGGCTGATCGTCTCTTCGTAAACAAAATTTGAATTCATCATTACCCTCCTGATCTATACAACACGCATACCCGCGCTCGCCATCACCGCGAGCGCTTTATCGTGCAGCGCTTTCTCTTTGCTCGCACAACAGGACCCGTCGACGACAATCCGGCTGTTAAAAAAAGCCGACTGAATATAAAACGCATTTGCAATCACGCACACGTTCGTCGAAATACCGCAAAGCTCAATGCCGTCCGGCGCCATATTATACCGCTGAATCGCCTTTGCCAGCCCTGTGGTCAGATACGTTTCTTTTTTCACAAAACACACAGACTTTTGATAATCCGACTCTTCAAATTCCCGCAACCTGCCGTACAGATGTCCGCCTTCCGTTCCGTAAGCGCAGTGCGCCGGATACCGGCTTGGCCTCTCTTCATCTGCGCTTTCATCCGGCGCATCTACCGTAAAAAACACCCTTTTCCCACCGTTTAAATACTCGACTACCTTTTTATATAGCCTATCTTCAATCAACCGGGCGGAACGAAATCCGAACGCGCCGGCAACAAAATCGTTTTGATAGTCGACAACGACCAATATGTCCTGATTCATACGCACACCTCCGGCATTATTATGCCTTCTGTGCGCATTTTTACTATACAATGATCTTTTCAAACACTTCTGCGATATTGTCGGTAATGACCAAATCTGCGCGGCTGTCGCGTTGCGTCGGTTGCCTGTTGATCAAAACGAGCTTGCCGCCGCCAAAGTAGTCGAGCAGGCCTGCTGCCGGATATACCGCCAGACTCGTACCGCCGATGATCAGCAAATCCGCCGACGCCATCGCACCAACAGCGCCGGCAACAACTTCTTCGTCCAGCATCTCACCGTACAGCACGACATCCGGCTTTATGACACCCCCACAAGCGCACTTCGGCACACCCTCCCCGGCAAGTAC
>CALGIV010000186.1 GCA_937914785.1 uncultured Eubacteriaceae bacterium
CACTGTTTTTGGCAATAACACAATTACCTGCGCCCGGCCCCGAAGCGTCGCATATGACGAGATAAGTATCGATGTTTGCATTGTCTAATTCATCGGCCACTTTTATAACATCGCCCGGCAGCAGATTTTCGATTTTTTCAGCGATACACTGCGCGGTTGGCAAATCAGTTTTAGCTGCAAAACCGGGGCCGCCTGGTTTGGTAAACAGCATCAGCTCATCGCCAATCGGCTCGATGGTGTTATCAGCCGAGGCAGCTCTGGCCGATGGAGAGCCTAAAACGCCTCCGGTGAGCGTTTGCGGAACAAAGCCATATAATTTCACGGCAGCGCCCGCTACGATGACACTCGGCGGTGATAACAGGCTCAAGGCATTTGCAAGCGTTAAATCTACACCATAGACATCGGCAGGATTAAAGAGCAGCCGGTCGAGGTTTTGGTAGGCTTGCCGGCACTGTTCGTCTGTATCGGCTTGATGGAGTGCCACTACGGCAATGGCGTCGTTTTCCAACGTTTTTATAACAGTTCCAAAAATTTGAAAATCCTTTTTCATACGGGGTACTGGCTCACTACGGCATCTTTCATCGCGTTGTTAAGTGCTTTTAAATCCGGATTTTCTTCCAGCGTATTGACAAAAGCTTTAATGGCGGCGCGCGCTTCCTTATAAGGTCCTGGTAAATTGATCACCAGTGAACGGTTCTTTGTTCCACATATCAGGTTGCACCATAAATGTCCGTTTTTACCGAATATTTTATAGCTGCATTTATTATCCAGCCAGGATTCTAATGCCGAATGGGTATAATCCTCGCTCAACGTGCTGCTATACCTGTGGCCGCCGCCGGAGCCGCCGATAAAAACAATCAAATCCACACCGCTGTCTGCCCATTCTTCTGCTGCCTGAATAAGCTGATCCTGATCGTCTGCAACAGGCGGAATGCGCGTTATACGGCACTTTGGAAATTTTTGAAGTAAAACGCGCATTACCTCCGGGCTGTCGATATCTAAAACTACGCCGCTTTTTATTTCATTGCCGGTCGGGATGATTAAGGCCGTGTTGATCATACTCAGAGCCATTTTTCCTTTCCGCATACAATACCATCAAAATCTGGAAGATGCTCGATATCTGCGTCTTTTATTTGTTTATTCTCTGTTATTTCAGCCAGTTCTGTCAGGGTGACGCCTTCAATGCAGGCAACGGCCTTGATGATATTGTCTTCATCCTTATCGATGTTTTCGGGCGTAATACCATAGACGTCCATCTCGATTCTATCGCCTGTAACGCCGATGACACGTACGACTGTATTTAACTTTTCGGATAAGGTGTCTTCGATATCCTGTGTATTCAGCCCTTTTATTTTCAAACCGGATATACTTAATACTGTTTTGTCTGCGAAAGCTATTACGCGTTCACTGTTTTCCATTGAGGTGAATCCTTCCGTTGATCTGTGGTGATTTAGAGTGTAACGATACGGTCCTGCATAACATCTTCCGCCTTGACAACCACAGGGTCTACCAGGCCCGGAATCAGTTCGTCTGCCCGATCGAGAAGCTCCTGGCGGCTTGCAAGCGGCTGAATACTTTCGATATATTCGCGTGTAAAGCCTATGGTATTCAACTCTGCCCAGGCGCTGTCGGTAATTCTGTCGACGAGTACATCAAAACCAGCCAATTTTGCGATCATAATATTGGCGGGGGATACGGAGAGATGATAGCCCACCGTCATACCCTGATCCAGCTCGCGTAATACGTATTCTGCCAAAACGCGTTTCTTGCATACGACGATCGGCAGATCGCGTTTGAGCGTTTTGGAGTGGCTGCCGCAACGGTGCAGTGTATCGCCGCCTTCCGCCATAGGAACCTTGCAGATTCGTCCGTCTTCTTCAGGGATGAACATCCCTATGGCAACAGAGAGGAGCTCGCCGGCTTTTCCTACCATAGCATCCTGGCCCATATAAAGTGCTCTCATCCCCAGATGTGTAAAGAGCATTTCTTTCATTGTAATTAAATCAAACAATTCGGAACCGGAGTTACAGTTACAGGCCCGTCCGGTGCATGCCAGATTAAACGGACCGTTCTTTTTAAATTCAGGATCGGGCCCGCCGTACATTTTCTTGCCTTTATGTAGTTTGTTCCAAATTTCCAGCGGTGGAATTCGATCGACTCTGTCGTCGGAATATGGGATTTCAACCATAGGAACATAGCCGTATTTCTCATTAACAAACCCATTATCGCCGGCTGCGATCACAACAAACGGCCCTTCGACCATCAGGCCATCTGTGGTCGTCGTGACGGCGTTGTTGTCGATGATATCGATGCACACAGGTTCATTTACCTGTTGAGCAATTGCTTTTACAGCATCTTTATAAGTAGCGCCCGCTGCGAGAATATCATCTTTATCTATCATTGCGATATTCAGCGGATTTAAATAACCGCCTAAATATCCTTTAGGCAAATATCTGTATTTAAGATCACTCACCAGAGTTATCCTCCTTTGTTTCACGCTTGTCTAAAACTTCGTAAATGTATTTCTGTCCATCAATGATTTCCTTGCAATCGCCGTAATAATATTCTTCGGAACAGGTGACCAGCCCCATCCCTTCGTATCGGAAAATTTTTGAAATACTCCCATCTTCCTTAACGCCTTTAATTAATACGGTTTTTACTATATCGGGGCAGGCATCAATGAAGTTGATTTCCAGTGTATCGACTTCCGGCTGCATGGCCATTTCGTGAGTGAGCCGTTCCAATCGTCCGCACCCCAAAGAGACACACTTGGCTGTGTGAATATTTTCAAGTCCGGTAACGGTGATCGATTTGCTCGGCGTTGCGGTTGCTGCTGCGACGTATAACTTTTTATACATTACCGGCAGCGGGCTGTGCATCATTTTCATTTTTTAAGTACACTCCTTTTAAATTGTTTATTTTAATGATAACGTGTGATTAGTGTATAATTATTAACCGTTGTTGTTATCACCTCCTTTGTTATAATAACCAGCTGTATCTGTTTATGTATAGAGCTTGTGTTTTTGAATATAGCGATACACTTTTGAGTTGATCAAATCGGAAACATCTTCTCCGGCAGCCAATTTAGACCGGATGTCGGTCGACGAAATCGGAGCGGCAGTAAAATCCAAATGCATCCAGCGGATGCCCGCGTCGGTCAGTTTTAAGCGGTAGGAGACGTTTTGTTTGCACCGTTCGGCAACGACGACAGTTGTGTTGTCGCGAAGATACTCCCAATCGTACCATTTGAGCAGGCTGGATGCGACGTCATTTCCCATCAATAAAAATATTTCAGTGTTCAAATACTTCTTTTGCAAGTCTTTTAATGTATTGGCCATAAATATTTGTTCTGTCTTAAAAGTCTCAACATCACTGACTTCAAGGCCCAAGACATCGTCAACAGCCATTTGGCACATTTCAAGCCTCTGTTGTGCCGTTGCCCGCATTTGTGGCAACTTCCAAAAACTTCCGCCTGTCGGTACCAGTATTAAGGTATTCAGAGCTAAAGCGTCACGGCACTTACAGGCAAAGTCGATATGGCCGATATGAATCGGATCAAATGTTCCGCCGAAAACACCGATGCGGCGTTTTGGCAGGGATGAGGTCTCTTGAACAATTTTTTGAGGTGCCATTTTTTCTCTTATTTTTTTATTGTCTGTATTAAGTAATTGTAATGCATAAATATAATTAGATTATAACAAAACATTTTTTGCATTACAAGATAGTAACATTTAAGATAAAACAGGTATGACAAAAAGGCTGATCGAAGAGCTTGTGAACGTTTGTTTACCCCTTTAAAGGCGGTAAAGATATTCAGGCTGTGTCCAGCTGCTCAGCGCCTCGATTTCGATCTTCTCGTCAAAGCGTTCATCCAGTGTATACATCAGGTACCATTTGACGAGATAGCGTGTGCCGTCTAAATCAATCGCATCTGCGCCATAACAATCATCGCCTAAATCGACGTCGTCAAGTATTGGATAGACCGGCCCGGCCAAGGCATAGTTTCTCTTGCCATTTTCTTCCCAGCTGACGATATTGCCGTTGCCGCGAATAGAGTTGATCGTCATTTTCAGGTCATATGCGTGTACTTTTTCCATAGGGGATCCTCCCGAAAAATATTAGAAACACGGACTGTTTTCATTCTAGCACAAATAT
>CALGIV010000187.1 GCA_937914785.1 uncultured Eubacteriaceae bacterium
GCCGTTTAAAGGAGTATACCCGTTCCTATATTCGTAAGGTTATCGATGAAGGAGGCGTTGCGATGCGCGGCCGAAAAGCTAAAGCGTCGCAGAAGGTTGCCGCTGGAACGGTGGTGACGGTGTGCATTGGCCCGCCGAAAGTGCTTGAAGCAAGGGCGCAGGAAATGGCGCTGGATATCGTGTATGAGGATGATGATATTATCGTCGTCGACAAGCCGCAGGGTCTCGTCGTGCACCCCGCACCCGGCAACAGTGAAAACACTCTTGTCGATGCGCTGCTGCATCATTGTGCAGGAGAGTTATCCGGCATTGGTGGTGCGGTGCGGCCCGGTATCGTTCATCGCATCGATAAGGAGACGTCCGGTCTGCTCGTCGCCGCGAAGAATGACCAGGCGCATCTGGTGCTCGTCGCACAGTTTAAGGCACACTCAATTGCGCGGTGCTATTACGCCGTCTTGTTTGGCGAGGTGGGGCAGAACCGCACGGTGATTGACGCGCCGATCGGGCGCTCGGCAAAGAATCGTAAGAAAATGGACGTGACGGATAAAAATGCCAAAGAGGCGCTGACGACGGTGGATGTGCTTAAACGCAAGGACGGCTATAGTCTTGTCAGTGCTACGCTGTCGACAGGGCGCACGCACCAGATCCGTGTGCATTGTGCTTATATGGGACATCCTGTTGTCGGGGATAAGGTATACGGGCCGAGAAAGCAGCCTGCCGGCCTTGACGGACAGTTGCTGCACGCCTATCTGTTGGGGGTCGTTCATCCTTCGAAAGGCACATATATGGAGTTTGAGACACAACTGCCCGAGCGGATGCAGGCATTTTGGGAAAATATATAATTTACATAAAATGTAAAAATAAATTGACATTTATTGAACAAGGGAGCGAATTGTGAAGCTGCGGCCATATCGAACAGAAGACGATGAGCAGTTATTCAGGCTGTTTTATGAGACGGTGCATTCTGTAAACGCAAAAGACTATGATACAGAACAGCGAAAGGCGTGGGCGCCGGCAGAGGTGGATA
>CALGIV010000188.1 GCA_937914785.1 uncultured Eubacteriaceae bacterium
TCGTCACTGCCGGACGGCTGATGCCGAGTACGTCGGCAAGCGAATCATGCGTTAAATTGAAGTGTTCGATAAGATATTGATAGGTCGTAGCTTTTTCAACGTCGTTCAGGTCCTGCCGCTGCAGGTTTTCGACGAGTGAAATTGCCAGCGCTTCGCTTTCGGAATAGTCTTTGATGATGACGGGCACGGTTTTCAGTCCGGCCATCTCCGCAGCACGCCAGCGGCGTTCTCCGGCGACAATCGTATAGCGGTCTGTGCCGGATGGAATCACGATAAGCGGCTGCAAAACGCCGTGGGTTTTAATCGAATCACTCAGTTCCTGAATTTTATCGTCATCGAAGAGTTTGCGCGGCTGATTCTCGTTCGGTTGAATTTGACTGAGCGGAATTTCAGAGGCGTTTTGCACATCTTCCATCGTATCAATTTGTTCTGTATAAGCGGGGATCAGCACATCCAGTCCTCGGCCGAGTGAACGGTTGGTTTTCATAAAGCATCTCCTTTCGCCAAAATCTCTTCCGCTAATGCAGTATAGGCTTTAGCGCCGGTCGAAGCTTCGTCGTAATAGATGACAGGCTGACCGTAACTTGGCGATTCAGCGATCTTAACGTTGCGTGGAATAATCGTATTATATACTTTTTCACGGAAAAACCGTTTGACTTCTTCGGCGACCTGTAAAGACAGGTTCGTCCTGGAGTCGTACATCGTCAGCACGATTCCTGCGATGTCGAGTTCGGGGTTCAATCCTCTTTTGACGAGGTTGATGGTGTTGATTAAGTTGCTGACGCCCTCCAATGCGTAATATTCACATTGAATCGGCACGATAATGCCGTCAGAGGCGGCGAGTGCGTTGATTGAAAGCAGGCCCAGCGAAGGCGGGCAATCGAATAAGATATAATCAAAATGTGCGTCCAATGGCGCAAGCGCCTTTTTTAAAATCAGTTCGCGTTGGGGTACACCAACCAACTCCACTTCCGCGCCGGAAAGCTGTGTTGTGGAAGGAATCAGCATTAAATTTTGATAAGGGGTTGCCAAAATGGCTTTATATGCGTCGAGATGGCCGCAAACGACCTCGTAAAGACTCCGTTTTTTCTCTGCGCGCATTCCCAGCCCACTCGTCAGATTCCCCTGCGAGTCGGCATCAATGAGTAAGACGCGCTTACCGGCGCGCGCCAGAGCAGCGCCAAGATTTGTTGTCGTAGCAGTCTTTCCTACGCCCCCCTTTTGGTTAAAAACGCAATATTTTTTAGCCATATCCACCTCCGAAACTTATTGTATCACTCTTATTCTTAAAAATAAACATAAATTTGAGCCGTTTTTTGCCAAACGGCTCAAATTTATGAATTTTACAGTCTTTATTTATGATAGGGTTCATTGTGTAAAATACGAAAGCCGCGGTAAAGCTGCTCTAAAAACATCGTGCGAAATAATTGGTGTGGAAAAGTCATTGCCGAAAACGAAACTTTCGCAGCGGCAATATTTTTAATTTCCGCACTGACACCGTGAGAGCCGCCGATAATGAACGCCAGCGACGCGGGTTGTTCGTAGTAATGGCGCAGCAATTCAGCCCAACCGAGGCTGTCATACGACTTCCCCTGAATATCCAGCAAGATAGCCGTGGCATTGTTCAGTCGCCTTTTGATTTCCGTGCTTTCTTCTGCCAACACTTTATCGATCAATGCGGCGGTGTTATTGGGTTGAATGCGGGATTCGGCGACTTCTGTGATGCGGATATCACAGTATTTACTCAATCGCTTCAGATATTCTTCATTGGCGGATTTCCAATAGAATTCTTTTAAGGTGCCAACCGTGATCAATTCGATTTTTTTCATAAAAAACCTTTCTCATGTTTCACGTGAAACATTTTGTTTGGCCAAAAAGTACTTCTGTTGCTTGCGGGAATAGATCAAAAAAATTACCGTAAGCATTTTCGAAGTGCATGCAGGATGTCTTTCTTGTACGGTTCGATGTTGGCCTGTCGCTTTGTGCCCAACTTCGGCATTTTGACAAAGCTGATTAAATCGGCATTCAAATCTTGGATGTAGAACTCCAATACATCCGGAAATGAACGGTACTGGCTCTTGTAATCGCCGGCACCCGGCGATAGAATGACCATTTTCTTGCGTTCCGGGTGGTGTTCGGTAATTTTATTGCTGACATGCAGTGCCAATGAGCGGTCGATCACGGTTTTCAAAACAGAAGTGACCGTATTGTAATAAACGGGAACACCCAAAAGAATGATATCGGCTTCCGCATACTCCTGAATCAGCCATTGCATATCGTCTTTCTGCAAGCAGCTGCCATCTGTTTCGCGGCAATACATACAGGCGCGGCAATAATGAATGTCCAAATCGATCAAATCAACCCAGCTGACCTGATAAGGCTCCGGAACATGATCGATAAACACGTCCAACGCACGCTTTGTCGCGCCATCTC
>CALGIV010000189.1 GCA_937914785.1 uncultured Eubacteriaceae bacterium
GATAGTAGCGTTCGCCTTCCGCCAGCCGGCTATGCACGACGGCACAATCGCCGAACCGCTTCGTGATACGCCCGACCGTCTGGGCCGTCAGCGCAATTTCCGGCAACAAAAACAGCGCCTGCCTGCCCGATCGAATTGTCTCTTCAATCATATTCATATACACTTCCGTCTTGCCGCTGCCTGTAATACCGTGCAGCAGGAACAGCTTCTGCCCGTTTTTACACAATTCGTTGTATCGTTCCAACACAGATCGTTGCAATTCTGATAAACCAGGCCGCTCTGCCTGAGGCCGCCTCGGCGCATGCGTAATTTCGTAATACTCCTCTTTGACGACGTCGATCAGCCCTTTATCTTTTAAAGCCCGAATGGTCTGGGCGCTGATGTCCGTCTTTACGCGCAACGCGTTCAACTCCTGTGCGTCTTCACGCAGCAACTCGATTAACGCGCGCTGCGCCGTCGCATTGGCTTTCAGCGCTGAAAAATATTCCGCTTTATGCTCATACCTGCCGCTTAAGCGCAAATACGTCTTATATTGCTCTTTGCCTGCCTTGCGCGCAAACTTTGGCACGATACACGCATACGCTTCGGCATACGTACAGAAATACTCGCTGCGCAAAAAACGAACGAGTCTTAACTGCGTATCCGTTATGGGTACGGCAGGTTCGTAAATTTTTATAACTTCTTTAATCGTCACGCCTTCCTGCGGCGCATCTTTCAACCCGACGATGATGGCCTCACAAGCCCTGTTCGCCCGGCCAAAAGGCACGACGGCCATTTTGCCGACTGCGGCACTGCCAAAAAGCGCCTCAGGAAGCGCATAATCGAACGTCCGGTCAAAAACTCTGCCCTTTTCGGCGATGACGACTTCCACATATTTTTTATATTCCATATGAAAAATGAAGCTTGCGGTTAAGCAAGCTATCGTTCTTTCTATTCTTCATCTTCCGTTTGTATATCTTCACCCTGCGCTTCTTCCGGCGGCACGTCTTTGTAGTAAAACGTGACCTTATCGTGCATCACTTCTTTAACGGCCGTCGAAACAGGATTTAACTCCTCATTTTCGACGAGCGCCGGGGAACCGTCGATAATCTCTCTCGCGCGCACTGAAACGACGTAGACGAGGGAATATTTATTGTAAGTCTTTCCCATCAACTCGTTCATGTTCAATTTAATCATTCGCACATCCTCCTTATAAAAATGTTTCTATAAAATCAAGGTGATTTTTCACTCGCTGTTCGCTTGCTTTTGTCACGGCCAGCAGCATCTGAACCGTCTCCTCAATCGTATCATTGACGATGAGATAATCGTAATCTTTGCTTTGCGCAATTTCGGCGATCGCATTTTCCATCCGCTTTTCAAACTCGGCTGCCGTTTCCGTCCCGCGGCCGAGTAGACGCTCCTTCAGCGCCGCTTTCGACGGCGGCAACATAAATACGCGAATGGCACCCTCATAGCTTTGCCTCACCTGCGCTCCACCCTGTACATCGATTTCCAGAAAGACGCTGCGCCCTTTGTCCAGGCTTTCAAATACCGGCGCTTTTAATGTGCCGTAGTAGTTGCCGTGCACGTTGGCATATTCCAAAAACGCCTCTAAAGCAATCAGCCGTTCAAATTCTTCGACAGATAAAAAATCATAGTCCGCTTCGCTCTCGCCCGGCCGCTTCCTGCGCGTCGTTGCCGAGATCGAGAGATAAACATCCCCGCGAAGGGCGGCTTGCCGGCAAACCGTGCTTTTACCAGCGCCCGACGGACCGGATATAATCAACAGCGCGCCTTTGCTCATAGCGGTTCTCCTTCCTGGCTCCGCGCATAAATCGTCTCGGGCAACACGGCTGAAAGCACCAGGCAGCCGCTTTCCATAAAGATGACGGAACGCGTTTTGCGCCCCTGGGTGGCATCGATAATCTCACCGCTTTTTTTCGCTTCCGCAATACGGCGCTTGGCCGGCGCAGAATCCGGTGAGATAATCGCGACGATCTTTGTCGCTTCCACGAGGTTGCCGAATCCAATATTCAGTAGTGCCATTTTAAACTCCTACTCGATGTTTTGTACCTGCTCGCGAATCTTTTCGATCTCGCTTTTTATTTCAACGACTGTCAGACTGATCTCCGCATTGTTGCTCTTGCTGCCAATCGTATTGATCTCACGGTTCATTTCCTGAACGATAAAATCGAGCTTACGCCCGGTCTGTTCCTCTTCTTCAACAATATCACCCAATGTAGCAATATGATTTTTCAGCCGTGTAATCTCCTCATCAATCGAGGCGCGTTCGGCCAGATAAGCCACTTCGCCGGCCAAGCGATTTTCATCAATTTCCTTTAAATCGTATTTTTTCAGCGCTTCGCGGATTTTTGTTGCATAATGCTCCACCAGGCCGTCGCTTTTCAGAATGATTTTTTCAAGAAACTCTGCAATCCTGGCATTCTTTGCAAGGATATCGCGCTTCATCGCTTCCCCCTCGCGCGCCCGCGCTTCACACAGCATATCGAGCGAATCATTCAACGCGCTTAATACGCCGTCAAAAAGAGCCGCATACTTACTATGATCTTCTTCACTTTTGATCACATCGGCAAACCGCGCGATCATATACGGCGTGACCTCGCCGCCTACGCCATCAAATAAATCATCAATTTCAGTCAGAATATTATAGTATTGTTCTGCCAGCGCAGTATCCAAATAGAGTGCGACCGGCTTATTTGTTAAAAATTTAACATTTAAAAAGAGCTCTATGCGTCCGCGCTTGATGCGCTGTGAAATTGCCTGACGCAGCTTATCTTCAAAGCAATTGAACTGATGCGGCATTTTCAGGAAAAAGTCGCGATAACGATGGTTTACGGTGGTCGTTTTT
>CALGIV010000190.1 GCA_937914785.1 uncultured Eubacteriaceae bacterium
ATGGCATTAAAGTAAGCTGTAACGGATAATTCCACGGAGAAATGATCAGAGCAATTCCTTTTGGTTCGTAATAAACTTTGGCGCTGGACGGAAAATTGATCACACTCGCGGAGACGTGCTTTGGTTTTGCCCATCGTTTCAACTGTTTGATCGTATGGCTCAAGTCCTGATAAACGATGCCCAGCTCTGTCATATACGCTTCAAAATTACACTTGCCCAAATCAACGCTCAACGCATCGAGCAATTCCTGCTCATATTCTGTAAGCGCTTCGCGCAACCGTTCAAGCTCCTTTAAGCGATAAGAAACCCCTTTTGTAATATTGCTGTTGAAATAATTTCTCATCGAGGTGATTTTTTCTTCCATCGCTACCCCCTCTGTTTCAAAATTTCCTGTGCTACTTTTCCGTCGTATCCTTTCCGAAGTTTTAATACGGTCTCGTTTGATGCACTGGGGTAGCCAACGTCGTCGATAGAGCTGATCGGCATAACGCCAATCGACGTTCCGGTAATAAAAAAGGCCTCGTAATGCTTTAAATCTTTATAGTATACATTGCGGTAACGTAATGCAATATCCTCTTCCGCGATAACATCAACGACTTTGCTGCGCGTAATACCCATCAACACATTAGCGCTCCCCTGTGTGTAGATAACCCCATCTTTAACAGCAAAGAAATTGCTGCGCGCGCCTTCCTTGACGATGCCCTGGTTATCGACGAGCAAAAATTCAAAGATATCTTCATTGTCCTGCTTCAGCTGCCTGTAAAACGATTGTGCGTCAGACTTGACGTTCGGATTGTCGCGAACCTGCTCGACGCACCTGACGCTGATGCCCTCTTCATACATCGCCTTTTCAACTTTAATCGGCTCCGAAAAAGACAATTCAACGCGGTCTTCATACACATCAATGCGGATATTGACGACAATATTTTCCTGATAATAGGCACTTTGTCGATATTTTTGTATAATTTGCATTTTATCAATTGTTTGCGCAATTCCGCTCGAGTGCATCGATTTTTCCAATCGCGCGAGATGCTCCTCATAAAAGAGCAGCGCGCCTTGTTCACAACGAATAATTTCATAAATATGTTTTCCCATAACACCAACTCCTTTGCTTACATAATCCCCCATAAGCTTCTGATGATGCTCAGTCCGGCGATAAAGGTGCCGACCATACTGCCAATATTCGCAAATGCTGTAACGAGCAGCACGCGCGTGATTTTATTTTTCCAAAAGCCTTTAAACGAAGAAACATCATCATACAGGCTTTCAAAGTCTTTGACTGCCGGTTTTGTAATATAAGCTTCAACCAGCCCCGCAAACCATCCGGCCGCCAAAAGCGGGTTGAGCGACGTAATCGGCGCCGCCGCGAACGCCGTTAAAATAGTCAACGGCCTGCCGAGCGCGATCAAGGCACCGAGCGCAGACAGCGAGCCGTTGATTAAAAGCCAGCTCAAAAGCTGACGCCAGCCGACATCGGCATCGAGACGAAAAGACAGGATAAGCAGGATTACAATGATTGCCGGAATGATCCAGCCGACGATTTTGGCAGTTTTGCCCTTTTGGGGAACTTTATTCAGCTCCTCAAGATCGTTTTCAACTTCCAGGTTTTCCAAAATCCCCCCAATATGCGCACCGCCGACGACGGCGAGCACCTTTTTGCCTTCAGCACGGCGAATTTTTTCGGCCATATATTTGTCGCGCTCGTCGACGAGCACTTCTTTGATGCCGGAAAACTCGCTGCCCATCTCATTCAAAGCCGAAGTAATAATATCCTGCTGCTTCAGCTCTTCCAATTCCTCTTCCGTGATCTCTGTATCGTCAAACAGGCTCATCACCAAACCAAAGAGAAGTTTGATCTTTTCTCTTCCCTTCATCTTGCGCCAGATGCGGATAAACGTCGTCTTGATATTCCGATCGGCAAGGCCAATGGGAACATCTTCACGTTTTGCACTTTCGATGGCCTGCATCATCTCAGCGCCGGCCTGAACGCCTAATTGCGCGCCGATTCTTCGCTGATAAGCCGACAGGACGATATTGGCAAGCAACATCATCCCCTTTTTCTGTTTAATAATTTCGTAAATATTCGTGTTCTTCCAGTTATTTCCATCTGTAAGCGACTGGTAGCGCTCTTCGTCCAACTCTATCATTACCATATCGGGCATATGTTCTTTAATGGCATCGTCCACTTCCTGCACACTTTGCTTGGATACGTGCGCCGTGCCCAAAAGCAAGACTTCTTTATCGCCCAGGTGCACAATATGCAAATTTTCATTCATCAGCCTCATTACTCCTTTAACTGCAGCCTGTCGTCGAACCACAGTCTTTACAAACCTTGCAATTGCCATTGCGGAACATCATCGCAGAGCCGCAAACCGGGCAATGTTCGCCGTACAACCGCTCCTCTTTGTCTGCCGAAGCGATGTACTCTTTGTTCGCTTCGGGTTGTTGATGGGAAAAAACGCTCGGCAGATCTTCCGGCTTGATGTGTACGCGCGTAAAATCCCCCATCTCGATGTCGATGATCTTGCTGATCAAATCGGCAACCGACGTTGCATTCTTAATAAACGGATGACGCGAGACAAAGCCGGACGGCTCAAACTGCTGGCCGCGCAACATGCGCGAAATCTCTGCAGGCGGTATCCTATATTGTAACATATTTGAGATCGATTTGGAAAGTACGGCGAGCAGTCCTTTGACAACCGTGCCTTCTTTATCACTTGAGACGAAAATTTCGGCCAGTGTATTATCATCGTAGTAACCGATGGTCACATACAGCTCAATATCGCCGATTTCCGCCGCATGCGTACGGCTTAAGCGAATCCCGTTTGGCCGAATACGATTGGGCACGTTTTTCGCACAATTATGGGCATATTCCAATAATTCTTTGTAATCATAATCATCCAGCATCTTTTCCTTCGCCGTCGTACCAAGCGTCAGCGGCTGGCTTACTTTACATCCGTCACGGTAAAGCGAGATCGCTTTTGTTCCCGTTTTGTACGCCAAAATATGGATATTGGCGATATCTTTAGGGCTGATATCGTGCGGCAGGTTTACTGTTTTAGAAACAGAACCGCTGATCATCGGAGTGATGGCTGAGACCATCATCACATGACCGAATGCCGAAATTTCATTCGCATTATCGAAGACGCGCAAATGCTCCTCTTTCAGATGCGGCGCTTTGGCAATTTCAGTATTAATGAGCGCACCATTTGTATCTTTTTCTAACAGGAAGTTCATGATATCTTCCGTCTCTTCCTGAGAATAACCTAAATTTTTCAGCGCAACAGGCAAAATCGGATTGATAATTTCCATATAGCCGCCGCCGGAAAGCTGCTTATAAAATACGTGTGAATAGAAAGGTTCGATCGAGGTTGCCGCGCAATCCATCGCAAATGAAATCGTACCGGTCGGCGCAATAACGCTGACCTGCGCATTGCGGTAGCCGTGTTGCTCCCCTTCCGCGATCGCTTCTGCCCAAGCTTGTTTCAGCATTTCAGAAAACGAGGCAAACAGGCCTTCTTTAAGCACCTGATGGTCGATCGTCATAATATCATACGTAATATCGTCGAGCTCGCCGTCCAATGCACCGGATGCAATCGCATGATTGCGGATAACGCGCATCATACTGTCTTTATTCAACTCAAACGCTTGAAATGCACCGACTTTGCCCGCCATTAATGCGGATGTTTTATAAGATGTCGCCGTCATCAACGAACAAATCGCCGCTGCAATCGCCCGGCCCTCCTCTGAATCGTACGGAATGCCGCTCGCTAATAATAATGATGCGAGATTCGCGATGCCAAGCCCGGTGCTGCGAAAAAAATAGCTATTTCTAGCGATGTCTTTTGTTGGGAAATGTGCCCAGTGAATCGATGCTTCAAGCACCAACTGTGCCAATTCACACAGATGAATAAAACCTTTAACATCGAATGTCGCTGTCTTCTCATCAAAAAAGGCATATACATTGATGGACGCAAGATTACAGGCTGTATTATCCAAAAACGCGTATTCCGAACATGGATTTGTCGCGTTGATGCGGTTGTGCTTTGCATTATATGCACCGTCCAACCCATACGGACACGTATGCCAGGCATTAAATGTATCGTCAAACTGTAATCCCGGATCCGCACAATCCCAGGCGGATTGATTGATCTTGTCCCATAAATCCTGAACCTTAATATATTGATCTTTCGTGTGGTCGACGCGCGCTTTTAACAATAGTTTACTGTCGGGCTCTTCTTCAAGGGTCAGCACTTTTTGCATAAAGTCTGCATTGGCACGCACGGAATTATTTCCGTTTTGACCGCTTACTGTGGCATACGCGTCGCCATCCATCGATGTGTCGTAGCCCATTTTGCCCAGCGCGCGCACTTTTTCTTCTTCTTTGGATTTCCACGTGACAAAGTCTTCGATTTCCGGATGGTCGACGTCCAAAATCAGCATTTTAGCCGCACGCCGCGTCGTACCGCCGGACTTGATCGCGCCGGCATTTTTGTCAAATCCTTTTAAAAAGCTCATCAATCCGCTGGATGCGCCGCCACTGGAGAGCGCCTCACCGACGCCGCGCAGCGTTGAAAAATTTGTTCCGACGCCGCTGCCACCTTTAAACAGCTTCGTTTCCGTCACATATTGCTCCGAAATCGAATGCTCGCCAATGAGCTTGTCCTCAATGGACAAAATAAAGCAGGCGGAAGACTGCGTACGCGTATATCGGTCCGCGCTTACTTTGACTTCGCCGCTCTCTTCATCGTAATAGAACATCTCGTCCGCTTCACCGGCAATGCCATACTTGCGCTTAATACCGGTATTAAACCATTGCGGAGAGTTCGGTGCCCACATCTGCTTCAACAGCGCATAAACGACTTCGTCGTAAAAAACAGTGCGCTCTTCTTCCGTGGAAATAATGCCTTCATCCCAAAGCGCATCCGCCCAAAAACCCACCATACGGTCGGCAACCTGCTTCATACTGTTTTCGTGGCCCTCCGGCGTATTCACTCCGGCCTTGCGAAAGTATTTCGATGCAATAATATTACAGGCATTTTGAGAATAATGAACCGGGAATTCCAGATTTTGCATATTCAGAATATACTCGCCCGTGCGGTGATTGATGATCTGCGCATCGACCAGCTTATAGTCAAACAAGTCGAACACGCTCCTGTTTGGGTTTTTCTCCAACTCAGTTGTAAAATGACGTTTAAACAGATGTTCCATGATGTTTTTCTCCTGTGCTTTATACTTCAATGTCACGTTTCGCAGGATACATATAGTTGCATTGTAACGTGCAAAACCACAATATATAGTATAATCCAAGCGCTTTTTAAAATCAATACTTTTTGGAAAAATAATCCTGCAAAAAGCACCGACTTTTTGTCTGTCGGCACTTTTATTACCGTGTCTTTTTAACAGAGAGTCAACGGATTTGACCGTCCCCTTCGATGATAAATTTCACCGTCGTCAAAGCCTGTAATCCCATCGGACCGCGCGCATGAAGCTTTTGCGTCGAGATGCCGATCTCTGCCCCGTATCCAAATTCTCCCCCGTCGGTAAATCGCGTCGAAGCGTTGACGTAAACCGTCGCACTGTTGACCAGCGCAGTAAATTTTTTACTGTTGGCATAGTCATTTGTCACGATCGCCTCGGAATGACTCGTCGAGTACCGGTTCGTGTGTGCAATCGCCTCGTCGATATCAGCGACAACTTTTACGGCCAGGATATAGTCTTCATATTCCGTCGCATAGTCTTCTTCCGTCGCTTTTGCAACTTTTCCGCCTAAAATATCATAAGATTTGTCGCAGCAACGCATCTCTGTGCCGTGTGCATCCATCCTCTCTTTGACAAGCGGCAACAATACCTCGGCGACTTCTTCATGCACCAACAATGTTTCCATCGCGTTGCATACGCTCGGCCGGCTGTTTTTCGCATTATCAGCAATGCTGACCGCCATTTCGATATCCGCATTGTAATCCACATACGTATGACAGTTGCCCACACCGGTAGCGATGACAGGGATCGTCGCATTCGTGCGCACCGCATTGATCAGGCCGGCGCTTCCGCGCGGAATCAGTACATCGATATATTCGTCGAGCTTCATCATTTCATCTGCATATTTCCGCTCCGGCGTCTCGAGCAATTGAATGCAGTCTTTCGGCAGTCCGGCTTCTTCAAGTGCACTGCGCATAATATCGACGAGGACTTTGTTCGAATTCAACGTCTCTTTCCCACCGCGCAAAATGCAGGCGTTGCCGGCCTTTAAGCACAGTGTTGCCGCATCAACCGTCACGTTTGGGCGCGACTCGTAAATCATTCCGACAACGCCCATCGGTACGGCCGTCTTATAAATTTTCAATCCGTTCGGCCGGGTGATGCCCTCAAGCACAACGCCCACCGGATCATTGAGCTCCGTTAAGTAACGCACAGCGTCTGTAATACCTTCGATACGCTCATCGTTTAATGTCAATCGCTCGATAAACGCCGCCTTATAATTCGTTTCATGCGCCAATCGAATATCTTCTGCATTGGCAGATAAAATCTTTTCTTTGTTTTTATCCAGCGCATCTGCAATAGCAAGCAGCGCTCGATCCTTTACATTGGAGAGTTGTTGTGCCAAAACACAGGAAGCCGCCTGAGCGTTTTTGCCCATCTGAACCATATCGATCATACCAGTTCACTCCTTTTCTTAAAATACGTCCCAACATTTTTGTTTTCGAATAAGTCATATAAAATCTCCGGCCTGGCCGACGTGATGATAAACGTACCGATATCATTCTTCTGTGCGTATTCCGCCGCCTGTATCTTTGTCGCCATCCCGCCGGTGCCGATACTGCTGCCCGCATCACCGGCCAGCGCATGAACAGAAGCATTGATCAACCCTACCTCTTCAATCAATGTCGCACGTGGATCCAACCTCGGATTTGCCGTATACAGCCCCTCAATATCGGATAAAATGATCAATGCAGATCGGAAGAGCGTCGTGT
>CALGIV010000191.1 GCA_937914785.1 uncultured Eubacteriaceae bacterium
AGGGTGGTACAAAATATGTTGACGGCCGATGTCGTTGCCTTTGCCACGCCGATTTATTTTTACGAGATGTGCGGTCAGATGAAGACGATGTTAGACCGTTCTCATCCTCTGTTCTCCGCTGATTATGTTTTTCGTGATATTTATCTGCTGGCAACTGCCGCAGATGAAGAAGAAAGTGCCATAGATGGCGCTGTTCGCGGACTGCAGAGCTGGGTTGATTGTTTTAAGAAGGCAAGCTTAAAAGGTGTTGTGCGCTGTATCGGCGCATACGATATCGGAGATATCGAGGGGAATTTTGCATTGCGGGAAGCTTATGCATTGGGAAAAGCGCTTTAAGCCGGAAAAAGTGGGTGAGAAATGCAAAGAATGATTTTCATCGTCCTTTTTGCTGCAATCATTTTTGGATGTGCTGCTTGCGCGAGTGCTCCTCCGTCTTCTGCGATGGATATGCCGGATACAGCGCAGGAAATACAAACGGAAGAGAATACTATGCCGAATATAAAAATTCAAGTTGGCGATATAAGCTTTACAGCAGTTTTATACGATAATGCTTCGGCGCATGAATTGTTGGAAAAACTGCCTCTAACCTTAGATATGGCGGACTTGAACGGAAATGAGAAATACTGCTTTTTTTCAGATAGTCTGTCTGATTCCGGTGAAAGGGTAAGCAATATTAACGCCGGTGATTTGATGCTTTATGGCTCAGACTGTCTGGTACTGTTTTATGAAAGCTTTTCCTCTTCGTATCGTTATACGAAACTGGGCTATATTGAAAATGTAACCGGGCTGGCCGAGGCTCTTGGATACGGAAATGTTCAGATGATTTTTAGTGTTCAACAATGAAGAAGCAGTTTATTGATCGAAGATGAACAGTACCATAGGGAAGGGCGATGGCATAATTCGGGGATGTGATTTAAGCAGGGTTCTGTCAAGATATTTTTCCCTATCTTACAGATCATTAACTTTTGAAGAAGTAAATAGAAGCAAAACAAACTTATCGATTAGATCGGTGTAGCATAAGATTGAACAACCCAGGCATTGCCTGGGTTGTTTTAAGATATTTTTACTTATTTACTTTTCTGCGTTTAAAGCTTTGTAATAAGCTTTTTCTCTATAAATGTTAAATAGAATGTAATCGTCTGTTGATATTGGTTCGGTAAACATAAGCGTATGATAACTATTTTGAGACTCTAAGGTCGTAACAGCGGAATTAGACGAGCTATCTTTTGCGTCAAAAGCATCCTTTATTGTCTGCATAAAAGAGGCGAAGAATTCATCCGTTAATCCGGTAGAGTAGTAATTCTCGGAAATTGCCACTAATTGTTCTTGTGAAAAAGAGAATGTAATTATAATCTCATCATTTGGTAAAAAAGACATATTATTTGCCGCAAGAACGTTGGTAAAAATATTATCTTGTGAAATGTCGAAGTAAAAATAGGATATTGTATCTTCATCTTCTTTTGTTTTGTCAAAAAGCAGCCCATCTTTTTGAGTCTGTGCCTGCACTTCTTCAATTGTCATTCCCCAGGTGTAAGACCTGTAGCCGCTTTCTTTGCCGATTGTATTATCGGCCCCACCGCAGGCTGCCA
>CALGIV010000192.1 GCA_937914785.1 uncultured Eubacteriaceae bacterium
GATAGGCGTTTTACCGGATGACGAGGCTAATGTATTCCGTCTCTATTACGGCGGACAGTATACGCCTTATATGTGGAGTCAGGAAAGTCTGGACTTCGGTACTGCAGCCGACTACGATATCGACGATATGGTTCCCGGTGTAGAATATACTACAGGTGCCTACAGCTTTCGTTTTGCCATAAATGGCGGTGTTAAAGGTATTGCCGATAATGTCACGGTGAACGGGCGCTATGCGAATAGATTCGGCGTCTATTCTTTCTATATTGATCCGCGTCCGGTTAGCATTGTTGCAGGGAAGCTTGAAAAAACTTACGGCGACCCTGACCCGATCCTTATCGCAAAAGAGCCCGATACCGTCTACGGCGATACACTTGATTATAAGATCTCTCGCGAGCCGGGTGAAACAGTGGGGCAATATGCCATCAAAGTGGGCGTTGATAAATACCAGGATGTCAATTATGAAATCAGTTCCGAAGATGGCACTTTAACTATCAAGCCCCGTACGCTGACATTGGTTGGCTCCAGCGACGCCAGAACGTACACAGGCCAGGAGCAGTCTATTACCGCCTATAAAATTGAAGGGCTTATCAATGGTGATAAGATCGTCTCAGGCATCGATTATATTGCCAGAGGCACGGATGTTGGCAAATATGATGGTGCTTTTACTATTGATGCGGATAAATTAAAAATTGAAAATATCAAAGGCGAGGATGTGACGGACTGTTACGTCCTTGAGGATGAAAGCGGTGCATTGACCATTGCGGCAGCTCCGGTGTATCCCGAAAATCCTGTTACACCGCCGACCACGATCGAGCCGACAGGGCCGCCTGCACCACAGAATCCCGCTGCTGTCGATATAACGACGCCTGTGGTACCGGCATCGGTAGTCCCGCCTCTTGATGATGAAGGGATTGCTGATCGTGTAAATCCCATAAAAACACTTGCAGATACTCAGGTGCCGGCGGGCAACTTGGGCACGCCTGCCTGGTCTTTATTGAACCTGATTATGGCGATCATTTCAATCGTCGCCGCAATTGTGCTTTTCATCGGCATCTTTACAAGACGCAGCCAGAAAAGGCAGGAGGATGAGGAAGAGCAAGAGGAGACGTCAGAAAAACGCAAACGCCTGATGGCGCTTCGCATACCGGCCATCCTCACGGGTCTCATTCCGGGGATCTTGTTCCTGCTGCTGGAGAATATGCGGCTTCCGATGACCTGGATTAACCGGTGGACACCGCTTATTGGCGCATTCTTCCTGTTAAATATGGTATTGGTGCTCGTGCACTTCGTCATAAAGAAACCCGAAGACAAGGATGCGGAGTATTATAGCCCGCAGATGCCGGCATAACCAACATAATAAGTTAAATAAATAAAATACATTACACAGTGTGTAGCGTGTTTTCAAAATATTAAAAAGGCCGCCGACTGGCGGCCTTTTTAATATGATTTGTTGTCAATATCTGCATCAGGAGTGTTGATGCGGTATTGATGGATAAAGGATTTTCGGTGTGTGCCTCAGGGTACGGAAATTTGCTTGAAGCGAATCGAATGGATATTTGGGAGTTATAAAATAGCTAAGACTTCAGCTTAGCGTCATAAACTTGCAGGGATAACAATATGAAAAAATAAACATTTTCAAAATGCATATTTATTCATTTGAAATTTTGTGGTATAATAGCTTCAAATTACATTGTAACTTTTAAGTGGACAAGCCTTTTGATTATGTACATGAATACTTGACAGATATAAAATTAAAAAGGAGGAAAAAGAAGGAGTATGGAGTTGACAGGAAGGAGACGGGTATCTAAGCAGGCGCTTGGCGTGCTGTTGATTTTGTCAATACTGCTTGCATTATTGGCACCTTGGATGCCTGTGGATGTTTATGCTGACGACCCGCCGGTGATGACATTTAAGAATATCACGGAAGACGGCGGGGCAGATGTTATTTCGATGACAGAGAGGCGGACATTTGAGGTCGTCGTGCCGCTTGAAGCGGGACAGAATGCACAGCAGATTATTGACAGAGGGAATTTAGTATGGGAGCTAAAGCGTACAGAAGGGATGCAGGATAAAAATGATTTTCCGAATCAGTATCTTGGCGGTACGCTGGAAAGCTGGACAAAGTATAACAGTACGACTTCGCTGTTTACGCTTGATACGCCGGAGGCGGTTACGGTTGGGGGCCAGCCGGCAATCAGGCTGACGTTCAGCAATGAGCTGTTCTTTGCCACGAGAACGTCGGTAAACAGCAACCGGAACAATATTCTGGATTATACAGGGGAATATACATTATCCTGTAGTTATTTTGGCGTTACATACGGCACTTGCACCGTGCGGTTTAATCCGTATGATTCCTTCCGTACAAATGCGGAATATGACGCTGAGTTGATTGAGGCAGCAACAGCTGCCAATGCCAGGGAAGGGATGTACGCTTATCTGGGCAGTATGGGTACAAGTTCG